>NZ_JAJCHL010000129.1:0-6374 GCF_020554505.1 Caldibacillus sp. 210928-DFI.2.18 | reverse complement strand
CAGCGTATTCTCTATCCTTTGGGAATCAAGGAATAACGAACATCGCAATTACCTCCATAGAAAATAATACACAAACTATTTTTATTAAAAGCAGCCGCATTTTGGCTGTTTTTTGTTTGTTTACGCTTATATAGAATAGCGAATCATTCATGAGTAATAGATTAGAGAAGGAAAGAATGCGAAGGGAGGAAAATAAATGGGTGAGATCATTGTTAATGGTTCAATGCCGATTAATGGAATGCTAACCGTTACTCGTACGCTCGTTGAAGCAGAAGACCAACACGCAATTGTTGTAGAAGGCGTATTAAAAACAGAAGCTTATATTGAAGAAATTGAAGATATACAAACGGAACTTTACTGTGCTGGGCGTGTCTAAGTCATTTAAGAATCTTTTGGGTCAGAAGAAAAGGATATTATTTATGCATTTCGAGCCGAAAGCCTATTGATTGAACCGTAAAAGGAGGCGAGAGCATGAGCGATGAACGGAGCAACTAGATCCTTTAGAAGAACTGGTGGATATTGCGGCAGAAGAAAATCGCAAGCTGTTATGAATCGAGAGAATTTGAAGCCGGGATCAAAATTTATGGGGGTATTCGGAGATCGGCCTCTAAGCAAAAAAAGCTGCAATGACGATGTTGTCAACAAAGACAGGCATGTATGCAAAAATCCCAATTATTTGCAAAGCTGACAGTTGCCCATATGCAGAAACTTGTCCGCTTCTTGCATATGACTTGGCACTTGTACACACTTTATTTTGAAAGTGCTAAAATTTTTATTAAAAAAACATTGCAATTAGAAATAGGTAAAGAGTTACTTTAATTTAAAAGAAAAGTTTTAAGTAATTTTGACTCCTATGTATATTAGATTTTTAGATAAAATTATCGGAAAAAATCACCCAAAAAAACTTATTTTTTAAAGGGTTTTAACGAAAAACATAGAATAGATTAAATAGTATAACTAACAACAAAAGGAGTGAATGGAAAGTATTGTTTATCTTTTTTAGGCAAATCAATAAAAAAGGAGAGCACCAGAATTGTCTCAGTAGATGATGCATTCAACATAAGACCACTGTTTTATAACAACATTGATTTGCATATATAGAAGATTAATTTTTTAATAGGGCATTGGGGGATATGTTCATGAAAAAAAGAATAAAACAATTCATTACTATAATTTTGTCTGTTCTTTTGGTTATTTCATTTGTCTTACCACATCAAACATTAGCTGCTAATTTTGAAAAGCCAATATTAAATTATGTTGCTTTAGGGGATTCCTTGGCAGCGGGATATTTAAATGACAAATCAAGAGGAAGGGGTTATCCTGAATTCATTAAGGAGAGAATTGAAAGCGGTTCCTCTTATTTAGTTGACTTGCAGAACTTCGGGATTGGCGGATATAGAACAACTCATGTGCTGGATGACCTGATAAATCCACAAAGCCCAAAATATCAGCAAGTAAGAGAGGCTATAAAACAAGCAGACATTATTACCTATGATGCAGGGGCAAATGATGTTTTAGGGGTAATTGGGGATGTAACGAAATTCAACCCGAATGACTCGGAATTAATGAAACAGATTCAAGCTGCAATGATTACAGTTGGAGACAATATTGATGTAACGTTGAAAGAAATTAGAAAAATTAATCCGGATGCACAAGTTTATATAATGGGTTACTACAACGCCTTACACTTTTTACCAAATATACAGGATGCTGTCCTCTATTTAATCGGTGAATTAAATAAAGTTATAGACACAGTGGCTTTTTATAACAGAGCGACCTTTGTACCAACTTTTGAGATTTTCAATGGTAAATACCAAGAATACTTACCAAATCCGGACATTCATCCTACAGAAGCAGGCTATCAAGCAATTGCAGGACAGTTTGCTAATTTTATCATCCCTAATTTACCGATTGTTTGGATATTTGGAGAGGGAACACCGAGCGATGAAAAAGGACACCCAAGAGATAAATACCTAGATATCAAAAACTGGGTTGTATATGAAAAAGTAGATCTAGTTTGGCAAAAAAGCTATGATCTTAAAGAATACGAAGGGGAACAACTTGTTGGACAAGGATCCCCAAAAGTCGATTATGGAAAGGTAGGTGATTTCTATTTTGATCAAAACACCAATATTCTTTACGTGAAAGTCGATGAACTGTTTTGGCTGGAAATAGGTAAATCTGATCCTATTGATGATAATGATGGCGGTCAAAATGGTGAACAGCCGGGTGATTCGGGTACAGGAAGTGGTGGCGACCAAACAGGACCTCAAAATAATGAAAAGGACGGCAGTCAAAACACTGGCAGCAATCAAGGAGAAAATTTGAATTCCGGTAATAGCGGCACAACAGGGGAGAAACTTGAACAAATGAACAACAAAGCAAATACAACGAACACCGTAAAAACGGCTGGAAATAACCAGAGATTGAAACTACCAAACACAGCAACAAATAATGGCCTATTCCTGCTAATTGGTATGTTCACGATTACCATAGCCGGCGTTTCTTATCTTATGTATTTCAGGAGAATTAAGCGGGAAGGTTTTGAATAATGCTGAAAAGGGCATGTCTATCCAAAAGTAGTATTTATGTAGTACGTTCTTAAGGACCTTATATCCATTTTAATGAAATGTTAAATCTTTGAAACGCATTTTTAATTTCTATGTAACTGTAATCCCTCTATTTCTATGTTAAAGTTCATATGTAGCCTACAAGGAGGGAATTACAAAATGAAAAAATTAGTCGTTACCGTTGCTGCAGCGATTGCTAGTGCGGGTCTATGGACATCGGCTGTTTCTGCAGAAGAAATTGTCGTGCAGAATGGTGACAATCTCTGGAATCTTGCAAGAGAACATCAGACAACCGTAAATAATCTAATAAAATTTAATAATTTACAATCTTACACTATCCATCCTGGCCAAGTGTTGCAAACGGAATTCGTACATACTGTCGTCAAAGGTGAATCACTTTGGGCGATTGCACAACACTATGGCATTACCGTAGATGAATTAAAAGAATCCAATCACTTAACATCCGACTTAATCTTGATTGGTCAAGTTTTAACGATCCCCGGGGTAAATGCAGATGAAGTAGCTTTGTCAGGTGCAAATGGACAATCTAGTAGTCAGCCTGCACGACAAATTATAACAGGGGATGAACAGGCGAAAGAAAATTCGAATGAATCGGCAGAAAATCCGGCTACAGAACTTACTGAGCAACCGGCAGCTGCAGAACAACCGGCATCAGAGGAACCAAGTGAGGGGGAAGTTCCCGCTCCTGCACAAAAACAAACCGAACAACAAACGACACCAGCACAGCCTGCAGAAGTAAGTGAAGAGCCAGCAACTGAAGAAGTAACAACTCAACAAGAAGCACAACCCGGTAAAACGATAACTGTCACTTCGACCGGGTATACAGTTGAAAGTGCGGGTGGATCTGGAATTACCGCAACAGGAATTGACTTAAATAAAAACCCGAATGCGAAAGTCATTTCCGTTGATCCAAAAGTAATACCGCTTGGCAGTAAAGTTTATGTAGAAGGCTACGGGGAAGCCATTGCAGCAGATACGGGCGGCGCGATTAAAGGGAATAAGATCGACATTTACTTCCCAACCAGAGAGCAAGCGATAAACTGGGGCGTACGTAACGTCAATATTACGATTCAAGAATAAAAATCCTAAAATAAGAAAGAAGAAAAACCCTGCAGGTAAGTATGTCTGCAGGGTTTAATTTATTAGAATCTTAATTAACGGCAATTTTACTGGAACGTTGAGTCATTTATGTCTTTTAGTATTGTAGCTTTAAGTCAACTTACATCTTATTTATTGTTTGTCCGGTTTAAAATAAACCACATTTAGTGAATACTATCACAAACATTAAGTATGAACAGTGAACCTGTGCTTAAAAACATCTCGGTTAAGTACATCCTTTTAGCCTAACACCTTCATAAAGATTGAGTATGAGTAGTGGGCGCGTGCTTAAAACTACCCCGATTAAGTGGAATACCTTTACAAACATTGACTATGAACAGTGAATCCGTGCTTAAGGACCACTCCGGTTACGTTCAGCCCATTCAGTGAAAACCATCACAAAACTTCAGTAGTGATATTCTTTTTGGACCACGCTAGTACAATAGAAACTCTTGTTATTTGTGTTAAGTTTCTCACAAAAAAGTTTTTTGGGTGTGAATCATACACTAAACCAAAGCTAATTATAGGAATTTTCCTCCAATTCCCAACATATCTATTGTTTATCTACACTTAGAGAAAATGAAACAGGCCGAAAACATGATTAAATCAATGTTCTCGGCCTAATTTAATTGTCGGGATTTACTTTTTAAGAAACAAATTGTTTATACATTAATATTACCCAATATATTCTTTACCACCCATATAAGGTCTTAAAGCTTCTGGTATTCGTACTCTTCCATCCTTCTGTTGATAATTTTCTAAAATGGCGGCAACCGTACGCCCAATTGCCAATCCGGAACCATTTAACGTATGAACGAATTCAGGTTTCGCTTTTGGTTCTCTTCTAAACCGGATATTTGCCCTTCTTGCTTGGAAATCTTCAAAATTACTGCAAGAAGAAATTTCACGATACGTATTGTAGCTTGGTAGCCATACTTCTAAGTCATATTTTTTCGCAGCAGTAAATCCTAGATCGCCTGTACAAATAGCTACTACCCGATAAGGAAGTCCCAGTAATTGTAAAACCTTTTCGGCATCATTAGTTAGTTTTTCTAATTCATCATAAGAATCTTCCGGTTTAACGAATTTTACCAATTCAACCTTATTAAATTGGTGTTGTCGAATTAAACCACGTGTATCTCTTCCTGCCGATCCAGCTTCAGAACGAAAACAAGCACTGTACGCAGCAAACTTAGCAGGAAGGTCTTTTGCAGATAATATTTCATCACGATAGTAATTGGTAACAGGTACTTCTGCTGTCGGTATGAGGAAATAATCCTTCTTCTCAACTAAAAACACATCTTCTTCAAATTTTGGCAGCTGTCCGGTCCCGGTCAGGCTTGCCCGATTTACTAAATATGGCGGCAACATTTCTGTATAACCATGTTGTTCCGTATGAAGATCAAGCATAAAGGACATTAGTGCTCTTTCTAATTTTGCACCAAGGCCTTTATAAAAAACAAAGCGACTTCCTGTTACTTTTGCAGCACGTTCAAAATCAATAATTCCTAATTCAGTCGCAACATCCCAATGGGGTTTCGGTTCAAAATCAAATTGAGGAAGTTCTCCCCACTTACGAATTTCAACATTGTCATCCTCTGTATCACCGATGGGTACGGTTTCATGCGGCAAATTAGGGATGGATAAAAGTAATGCATTTAATTCTTCTTCAATCACACGTAATTCTTCATCAAGTTCCTTTATTTGATCACCAACTTCACGCATTTCAACAACTAAATCTTCAGCATCTTTATTCTCTTTTTTTAGAACGGCAATTTGAGCAGATACATCTTTTCGCTTTTTCTTTAATTGTTCAGTTTCAACGATTAATGTCCGGCGCTTTTGGTCAAGTTCACCAAACTTTTCCAAGTCACTTAAGTCTTCACCGCGATGTTGTAATTTTGCTTTTACCTCTTCAAAGTTCTCCCTAAGTAATTTAATATTAAACATTTTCCTACCTCCTCGTTTAAAATAGACTTACATAAATAAAAAAACTTCCATCCCAAAAGAGGGACGGAAGTTTGAATATCCGCGTTGCCACCCAAATTGCAAGTATTGTAAAAAATACTTACCTCTCGATCAAGATATCGGTTTTACCGGCAGTACCTACTCAAGTTCTTTTCAGTACCACTCTCAAGGATGGATTCACAGGTCTTTACTGCTGATTTTCACCAACCATCAGCTCTCTTAAAGTAAATTCACCCTGTTACTATTTCCTGTCATCGATTAAAAGTTATGTGATTGTTTTAACAAGATTATATCTAAATCATTTGGGATAGTCAAGATACAAAAAATATATTGAAAAACTAAAGGGCTTTCAAGGGTGTGTAAAAAAATCATGAAGTTCAGATAAACACACATACAATTTTATAAAATTACATGAAGTTTCTCCACTAAAGCTTTTTGTTAAAAAATCAGGCAAGGATAGAAGGATCTTTGCATATTGTCTGTTTTTAACCAAAAAGCCTATTCAATGGAGAAATATTTTGTATCTTTTTAAGAGTTGTTGATAATGACTTACGGTTTTGTCTTTGAGAACCTGTTCTATTGGATAATTTTTGCTGGTTGACTCCCGATTTTGTCCACGAGAGTCGTTCGGGGCCACTGAAAAAGTCAATCTGAAAATTCGAAATAATTATATGTATAATAAATTGAAAAAAATACCCCCAATATTTGGTATAATAA
>NZ_JAJCHL010000128.1:0-6429 GCF_020554505.1 Caldibacillus sp. 210928-DFI.2.18 | reverse complement strand
ATATTTTTGGCGACGAAACCTAATCTCGTCGTCATTTTTGGTCGAAAACCTCTCATTTTTGGCGACGAGCCTGAAACTCATTATAAATGCTGATTTTGGTTTCATCACCATAGTCACCCATGTAATTTCCAAGCTCACCACAGAGGACGAAAATGGTTTCTTCACGGGAGAAATCAAATGGATATGAAAGAGCAAAACAAAGATATAGGGAGAAGCGATTCAAAAGTTAGAAAAGAATTAATTACGAAAGGTTTGATTTGTCTATGGAAGTAAAAATTGCAGGGTATTCCGACATTATCTTGTAGAGTCCGGCTGTCAGTTCCAAGAAATATTCAACTATATCAATCATTAGGATACGAAATTTATGATGAAGAAGTTATCCATAAGCCAAATGGAATTCAAATTAAAGTTGTTTGATGAAGAAAATGCTGTCCACCTCAGCTGGTATTTCAATGATTAATTAGTATATGTTTCCAATGTTCCGGCAGTTTTTAATCGTAAATATGCTCAATGATTATAAGCTGAACTTGACCGCCTCTGTTTAATAGCGTGTTCAACAATTACGTGCTTTTTTTGCTGAAGAGAACCTTTCTATTCCGCAGTTCTTTGCGAGAATCTGTAATTACTTCCGAATACTTGGGCTGTAAAAAGTAGTATAATCAAACTGCAGCTATTGTTCTCTAAAAATTAAAAAAGTAAAGGAGTTGCACGGTTGTGAAGCGAATATTAAATTGCCTTGCCTCAGATTTCACAAAAATGAACGGTAAAGATTTAAAAGCGTCTATTGAAGCGGCGGAAGGAAGAACGATGATTGCGGAAATCGTTTGTACGGCCACACCGTTATATCCCGGTTTAACCAATGCGGAATATGCAGCCGCTTTTGGAGCTGACATGATTTTATTGAATATGTTTGATGTCAATGCTCCGCGGATTATGGGGCTCGAGGATGTACCGGCTGAAAATTTGATAAGAAAATTGAAGGAACTGCTTGGGAGACCGGTTGGAATTAATCTTGAACCCGTTGATGTTCATGCGTTACCCGCAGAAGCTTTACAAAAATTACCAACCGGACGAATTTCAACGGCTGATTCTTTAAAAAGGGCAAAAGAGTTAGGCGTCGATTTCATTTGCCTAACAGGAAATCCGCAAACAGGTGTAACGAATAATGAAATCATGCAAGCCATTACAACTGCAAAAACAATTTGTGATGACGATTGTATGATTATTGCCGGAAAAACAACTTTATGAAGGTATGGGGGATAGCATTAATAGATGCGCCACGGTATGCTCCGACAGAACTGTTTCTATTTGGCTCGGATTAATATGATATAGTATTTTTGAACAGTTAGTGGTTGGCACAATGTATACATTACTTTTTGGCTTGTTGGTTGCGTTTAACGTTTTTTGGGAGAACTTGTCTTTGGTGTCATTTTGCTTTTTAGTTGAACCGGACCATTCAAAAGTGGTTTGAGAAACTAACCGATTTTTTTAATATTAACATAGTAAAATGGGGTTGAATATCAATGATTTTAGTTAGTTCATGTTTAGCAGGACTAGAAGTTCGTTATGACGGGAAACATTGCCTTCGTGACATAATCAAGAGGTTAGTAGATGAGAACCGCGCTATCACAGCTTGTCCGGAACTATTAGGAGGTCTTCCAATACCAAGGATCCCTGCCGAAATCATTCAAGGTGATGGCTTCGATGTATTGGATGGCCGGGCAAAAGTGGTAGATCGGTTAGGAAAAGATGTAACCGATATGTATATAAAAGGCGCATATGAGACATTAAAACTGGTACAAAAGATGAAGATCACAACTGTTGTGTTGAAAGAAAATAGTCCTTCATGCGGAAGTTCAATGATTTATAACGGTGAATTTAGCGGCAAAAAGGTACCCGGCAATGGAGTGACTTCTGCTTTATTAAAAAGAAACGGAATCAAAGTAATTTCAGATGTAGAGCTTACAGAGTTGGAAGAGTTGCGGGAAATGCTTTAATATCAAAAAAGGCACCTTTAAAGAACTAAAAGAAGAGAATAGTAAATTACTCAACATCAGATTTTAGGCAGACACCCCGAGAAAGATACAATCCTTGACACGAAATGGTTATATATTTTTCGTTCCCATGGAATCGCAGGAATGATTATTCGTTGGATTGAAGAAGATTTTTCGACCCCGCCGGAATATATGGCAAAACAAGTTATCGAACTCATGCTTGTTTCGACGGAGGTTTTTTATGTGAAACCAAAAGAGGACGAAATAGTATGAAAGTCCAACCAACAACATAAATAAAAAAGACTTATTGAACATTGGAAAGCCCGCAAATGGTGATTTCAAGCAGTCTCTTTCAATGTGAAGGATTGATGGGTTTGTGGTAAGAAATGTCAAATATTTGAAACCGGCGGCATCCTTTCCTATAATAAAGAAATAAGTGTATATAATTACACAATCCTTAGACATTCCTATAAAGCAAAATTTATACCTATGTCTAAAATCTTATATCGGAAGGTGACAGGAAATGAGTAATACAATAGTCGCAGAAGTACGAAAGGATTTTAGAAGTTCAGCATTGCACAAAATAAGGAGTCGAGGAATGATTCCGGCAGTGGTTTATGGCAAACATGAAGAAACGAAACCGATTGCTGTGAAAAAAAGAGAATTGCTGAAAATAATTAATGAACATGGCAGAAATGCATTAATCTCCCTCGATGTCGATGGAAAAGTAGAAACTGTGATTCTTGGAGAATATCAAGCAGACCCAATTAATCAACATCTTATTCATGTAGATTTTCTCCATGTAAGTATGTCAAGTGAAATCCATGCAAAAGTTCCTGTCTTATTAAAAGGAACTGCTAAAGGTGTTGAAGTTGGCGGTGTTGTCCAACAATCAATTCATGAACTGAACATTAAAGCGACCCCACAAAATATTCCGGAAACAATTGAAGTCGATGTTACTAATCTGGAAATTGGTCATACAATTAAGGTTGGTGATATTCGTAACCATTATCGCAATATCATAATCAATCATGAGGACGAAGATGTCATTGCAACCATTGTTTCTTCACAAATTCAAGTTGATGATCTTGAAGAGGAAACTTCCGGCGACACAGTTCAAGCGACAGTAGAAGTTTAATAAAATGATAGAAATCTCTCGCAGCCAAATGTGCCGCGGAGACGTTTGTTACAGAAAAATGATGCCTAATAGAGGCATCATTTTTTGAGGAGTAAGCTAATGAAATTTTAATGAATTGGAAAAATCATAGTACGTTTACAGTTCATCAGCAATCCCGAGTAGCGCAATCCCGATCAACACAATGACGACAAATATATAATGTTGTGTACTTAATTTTTCCTTTAAAAATATTCTTGACAAGATGACTGATACAACACTGTATGAAGCGATTAACGGTGCAGCAATGATCGCTCTATCTGTCATGGCATACACATAAAAGAACTGGCCGGCCGTTTCAAAAATAGCTGCCGAGGCCCGAGTTGGCTGTTTGAACACATTGAACCGGTCTTGCTTAATGAACCGAATGTAGATATAGGACACCACAGCAATGATTAGCCAAGTAAACTCATAAGCCAACAATGCCGCATCTTCACTGATTAAATTCAACTCATCCAAATAGATTCCATCCGCAAATGTACCAAGCGCATCAAATAACGCATATAAAATCGGGAATGTGATGGCTAAAACACTTAATTGATATTTCGGATCAATCTCTGCTTTTTCCGCCCTAAGTGCTTCCGTTTGTGCCCTTTTTTCCAAGACGGCCAAACCAGTAACACCCAATGTAATAACAATAATTCCAAAAACATTTATCCATCCAACCGGTTGCGGGAAAAAGATATATAATAGAATCGCCGTGATGGCACCGGACGAATTTTGTACCGGAGAAGAGATTGACAATTCAATGTAACGTAAACCAAAATACCCGATTAACATGGAAAGAATATACAAGGCGGAAACCGGTAAATATTTCAGCAAATCCATTGGGGCTAACGTGATCCCTTTAATAAGCATGTAAAGTGTACCGTGAATCCCCATAACCAAACCGACCATAACACCAATTTTTAGATGACTAAGGGGATCCTTGCTATCAGATCCTTTTTTATAAAAAAGATCGGCAATCCCCCATGATAAAGTTGTTAAAAGTGCAAAAAGAAACCACATAATGACAAACTCCTTTACTAAATGCAACGATTAAAAAACGGTATAATTATATACAAAATTACGTATGAAATCTAGAAAAAAGTTTTCTTTTGGAAATGAATGGAAGGTATTGTCATAAAAGAATAATCCATGTATGGTTATTATAGAAAAATATAAATTTCTAATTACATATATGCACTAGGACAGTTGTCCAGAATTTGCGATTTGCAAATCCCCGCAATACCTAGTGAAGCGATCGACACTGCCTGGCCGGAATCAGAAGCCGAATCTGCATTATTTCTATATTATGAAAGGACTTTTTTTATGGATCGGATTAGTTATTTTGTTGATGATATGGCCCCTTATTTAATGATTGCATTCCCAATTATTTTAGTTGTAAGATTCATTCACTATTTTTCAAAAAGGAAAAACGGATTTCAAACAACTTTATTTCATGAACTTCTAATCATCCTTTATTTTTTATTCCTAGTAGGACTGGCCTCCCAAACGATTTTCCCGGATTTTGTGAATGGTCCGGACGGCTTAAAAATAGTAGAAAGTGAGGTACAGCGGTTCAATCTCGTTCCGTTTAATAAAATAAAGGAAATAAAAAATGCGATTATGTATGATAATGTAGACTATGTTATCATTGAAGTGTTCGGGAATATTGCCATATTTGTAATTATCGGTTTTTTAACCCCCTTACTCTGGAAAAAGTATGAAAAAATGAAAAATACAGTGGGTATTTCCTTCTTGATTTCACTTTTTATCGAAACGACGCAAATCTTTCTTCCCCGTGCGACCGATGTGGATGATCTCATTATGAATACATTGGGTGGTTTGATTGGATATATTTTGTATTTACTTGTAAAAAAAGGGATTCCTCATTTTTCTGATCGTTGTAAAGCCGATAACAGAAAAAATCAGGTGGTCGGTATGACAGAAGAGCCATGATTGCACATTTTTAGTTGACAGTCAATTTTTGATATAGTAGTCTAGTAATATAATTGAATCGAAAACCTCACTACTTTTTTGGTGAGGTAGAGGCGCGGTATTTAACAGTCTTTAGTGGAACTCGAGATAGTGATGAAACTAAGGAGAAGGAAATATCGCCGAAGCTTGCAATATGATCTCGCTATTGCTTGCTGGGCTTACAGTGAATAACTGTAAGACTGTCTCAGGTAGAACGGTCCCGGTTTGCCTGAGTTGTGCTATCTCCAAAAAAAAGGGAATGTAGTGGGGGGACTAGGTGCAATCTGAAATCATGCGACCTGAGTTCATCTCAGGTCGCTTTTTGCATTGTTGTTATTTTCTTCATTGACAATATATTAGAAGGAGAGTAAATCATGAGAAGAAAATTGTTGTTATTGTTAACTTTATCTTTATCGGCTATGCTCACACTCGCAGGCTGTGGATCAAATACTTCTTCAAGTAAAAGTGATGGTTCAAATGGAAATAATGATGATACCTTTAAAGTCGGCATGGAAGCGGGCTACCCTCCATTTAACTGGACGCAAAAGGATGATGCCAATGGGGCTGTGGCCATTGAAGGAAGCAAGGAATATGCCGGTGGTTATGATGTTGAAATTGCGAAAAGAATTGCGGAAGGTTTAGGGAAGAAATTAGTTATTGTAAAAACAGAATGGGACGGTTTAATCCCGGCATTACAATCCGGTAAAATTGATGCCGTTATTGCGGGGATGTCGCCAACTGCTGAACGGAAAAAATCCATTGATTTCTCGGATAACTATTATAAATCTGACTTGGTTATGGTTGTAAAAAAAGGAAGTCCATATGAAAATGCGAAATCCATTCAAGATTTTAGCGGTGCAAAAATAACTGCTCAATTAAATACATTCCATTATTCAGTTATCGATCAAATTAAAGGTGTCAAAAAACAACCGGCAATGGACAACTTCCCGGCCATGCGGGTTGCCCTTGAGTCAGGTGTAATTGACGGTTATGTATCCGAACGTCCGGAAGCGGTCAGTGCTTCTTCAGCAAATGAAAACTTTGTTATGGTTGAATTTACGGAAGGATTTCAAACATCTGAAGAAGATACAGCCATTGCGGTCGGACTTCCTAAAGACAGTGATTTAACAGAAAAAATTAATAAAATTTTAGCCGGCATTTCAGAGGAAGAACAAACCGAAATCATGGATACGGCCATTAAAAACCAACCGGCAGCAGAATAGAACTCGAATTTCAATTAGATAAAAATAAAGTGAAACTTCCATCAGTGGGGTTCTTCACCCCACTGATGGTTAGTTGAAC
>NZ_JAJCHL010000127.1:0-6447 GCF_020554505.1 Caldibacillus sp. 210928-DFI.2.18 | reverse complement strand
GAATAGGCTATGGCGCAGGAGCACATTAAAGGGGAGTTAGTTTCTCAGTCGCTGGGGACCGGAGCTAGACAAAAAAACTAGTCCAAAGTTTTTTTCTGTATTTTAATCTATCTTAATTCTGTCAATCAGGAGTTCAAGGATTATTTTTCAGACTTGGTGTTTCGGGTGGTGATTTCCGGAAAAGAAGGTTACATCTCTTTCCTATTCGAACATAAAAGCTATCCGGATAAAGCTATCGCTATACAACTGCTTAAATACATGGCAGAAATATGGGGAATGAAAATGAAAAAGGAAGAAGTAAGCGAGCTGCCAATCGTAATTCCCCTTGTTGTCTATCATGGCGAGAGTAAATGGAGATTTCCGCTCCATTTAGGAGGGTTTTTAAATGGTTTTGAGGAAATGCCACAACATGTGAAAGAATACTTGCCAAACTTTCATTACCTATTATATGACCTCTCTGATTATTCGGATGAGGAAATAAAGGGAAATGCCCAACTACGAATTATGTTGAAACTACTCCGTGATGTAGCTACAAAAAGTACTGAAGAATTTCTACGGTCTTTTTATGAGGCCAGTCACGCATTGCTCGAGATAGAGGATAAACAAAAAGGAATTGAATTTTTTGAGATAACGTTGCGATATGTATTCAATGCTGTTCGAGACTTAACAAAGAAGGACATGGAACGAATCGTGCGGCAAATTGAGACGACATTTCCAGAAGGGAGTGAAGTAGCCATGACATTGGCGGATATCTTGAGAGAGGAAGGCATGCAGGAAGGGTTGGAAAAAGGAAGACAAGAAGGAGCATCCCAAGCTTTGGCCAAAACCGCCTTGAATCAGTTGACAGAAAAATTTGGTGCATTGCCGGAACACCTAAAGGAAAACATAAGGCAAGCAGATCTTGCAACATTAGAAACCATCCTTCAAAATATATTCAAATACCAAAGTTTGGATGAGGTTAAAAAATTTTTTAAGCATTGAGTAGTTTATATTTCAATGCGTCTTTTTTTAGGAAGGGAGCAAAATCTGGAGGCTACTGAAAAAGTACAAAATAATCACTTGCTTAACACCATATTTAGATGTATTTTTGTGGTCCATCTTACTATATATTGAGTAAGTGAACTTATTCTAATTGTTTTTCAGTGGCCTCCAAAATCTGCTCTCTTTTGTTTTATAATAAAAAGGGAAACGAAAAATCAGCTTGGTCCTTTGTTTTATAAAATCAAAAACTATAGAAGGTGAACCAGTTCTTTTTAAATTTCGGAAATCACGGTTGCAATTTACTTAAACATATGGGATTACTACAAAGTCTGATCGATATTGAATTTTGTCAGTAAATACTGAACATTTTTGCAAAAATACATAAAAGACAGGTGACTAGTATGTATAAAAATGAACCAATTTTTCTACAACCGACTTTACACGAACGCATTTGGGGCGGGCAAAAATTAAAAACTGATTATGGTTATCCGATTCCTTCTGATCATACGGGGGAAGCATGGGTTATTTCCGCCCATCCGCATGGTCCGAGTATTATTGCCAATGGTGAATTAAAAGGAAAAACATTGATAGACGCATGGAATGATCACGGTGAACTTTTTAATAAAAAGGCAGGAGAAGACGAGGAATATCCTTTGCTTGTAAAAATTTTAGATGCCAATGACGACCTTTCTGTGCAAGTCCATCCAAATGATGATTTTGCCCGATCAGTGGAGGGTGTTCCTTATGGTAAAACGGAATGCTGGTACATTTTAAGTGCCGAGGAAAATGCGGAACTTGTTTTAGGGCACCATGCGAAGACGCGGGAGGAATTTGAGAAGATGGTCGATGCCGGCGAGTGGGACAAGCTTCTCCGTCGGGTGAACGTAAAGACAGGTGACTTTGTTTACGTACCAAGCGGAACCATTCATGCCATTGGAAAAGGAATTGTTATTTTGGAAACCCAGCAAAGTTCTGATATTACCTATCGCGTGTATGATTATGATCGTACGGATGCGAACGGAAACAAGCGTGAACTGCATTTAGAACGGTCAAAACAAGTAACGAATGTACCACACATAGATGCAAAAGTTGAGCAAACAGTGGAAACTTTTGGGGATCTTACCGAAAAAAAACTGGTAGAAGAACAATATTTTACCGTTTATCATTGGAATTTAAATGGAAAAACAAAACGCAACTGCCACCACGACTTTTTACAAGTGAGTGTTGTAGAGGGGAAAGCTGTTCTGACGATTGGCGACAAAACATTTGAACTGAAAAAAGGTATGCATTTTATTCTACCAAGTAGTATAAATGAGTATGAATTGAACGGACAAGCAGAATTTATCGTATCGCATGTGTAAGTGAAAAAATCGAATTAGAAATATCCGGCGCCATTGTAAAAACGGTGGTCTTTTTAGATGCATTGAAAAATTATGCTTTTTAACATGCCCTTTTCTCATAAGGGAGGAGGGCTGCTTTTAATTTTTGAAATTTTCCTTCCAGTGGATAATACCAGCATTTCTTGTAAAAAATTTTTCCCACACTTTAAAGTAAGATTTGTATTCCCACCTCAAATTTCAAGTAATTGAGGAAGATAGGTGCCATGCATCTGACATGTTCGCAGTGCACGATATTTCATTGTATTAGAAAAAGATTTTTTTTGAATAAAAAAGAACTAGTTTCCTATGAATTACAGCCTACTTTTTTGTGCAGAAAAAGTCGGGTCTAACTTTTTTTCCTACTGTATATTTAGATTTGAAAGGAGTACTTCTATGGATTGGTTGGAGAGAATGAATCGTGCCTTGGATTATATTGAGGAAAATTTGGATGAGGAAATCGAGTATAAAAAACTTGCACAAGTGGCAAATTGTTCGGAATATCATTTTTCCAGAATGTTTTCATCTCTTGCCGGGATGACGCTATCCGAATATATTCGCAGGCGCCGTTTGACTCGTGCAGCATTTGAACTTCAAAAGAGTGATCTGCGCATCCTTGATATAGCCGTTAAGTACGGGTATGAGTCAGCGGATTCTTTTTCCAGGGCATTTCAAAAAATACACGGGATAAAGCCTTCTGAGGCTCGAAATAAGGGCACATCGTTAAAAGCCTTTCCAAGAATCACCTTTCACATTTCAATAAGGGGGGAAAAGGAAATGGATTACAGAATTGAACATATTGATTATGAATTAAAGATTGTAGGAAATGGGAAATCGGTTAAAACAGCAAAAGCGTTTAAAACGATCCCTAAATTGTGGAGCGCTGCCAAAAAAGACGGTTTTACACAGCAATTAATTGACATGTCATGGGAGAATCCAAAATGTACACTTGAGGGTATTTTGGGCGTTTGTGGAAGTGAAGCGGCAATAAAAGATGAAGAATTTACCTATTTTATGGGTGTCCGCTATGATGGAGAAGTTCCAGCCGAAATGGAAACAATTACAATTCCACCGAGTACGTGGGCCGTGTTTCCGAACATCGTGGAGGCATGGAAGCGTCTGTATGTTGAATGGGTTCCAACTTCCGGATATGAACTCGCCAATTTACCTTGTATCGAATGTTACTACGGACCGAAACATAAACCGAGACATGAGCTGTGGGTCCCTGTTATTTCTTAATGTAAAAACGTCAACCGGAACAAGGTAAAAGCCGTAAAAAAGCTGAATTTTAATTTACCTAAAAGAAGGATAACCTCGCTCGCCAAAGGGTAAAGAAATCAAAAAGACGAATGGAGATATCTTTCGTCTTTCTTTTTCTTCAAAGGCCTATCTAATTATACACATATTCGACGGGGGAATGAAAAAGTATAAATATTCATAAGATTATTTGCCGAATACTAGATTTATCCTACTCTATATTATATAAGCAAACTCAGTGATCATATAGATGAGGAAGATGCTGAAAGTCAGTCCAATATGCTGAAATTATTTTTCATTAATTAATCTTGCCACTTCTCCTAAATTCGTATAAATTTGAAAGGCTTGCCGGTGCATTTCGTCTGAAGGTTCAATTAAATCAGGAATAATGATACAACGAATATTGGCACTTACTGCTGCTTGTAATCCATGGTAAGAATCTTCCAGTACTAAAGCATTTTCCGCTTTTTCACCGGCGCGACGTAACGCCTCGAGGAAAATATCCGGACTCGGTTTTCCTTTTTCTACCTCGTCGCCACTGACGTAAAAGTCAAAACGATCTTGAATTCCGCTCAGCTTTAAATTTCGCTCAATTACTTTAATAGGACTGGATGAGGCGATACATTTTTTAATTCCTTTGTCATCAAGAACATCCAACAATCGTTCTGCCCCGGGTTTAATGGCCAATCCTTCTTCCTCTATAATTTTGTCAAATTCCGCATGATATAAGTCGAAAGCATGTAGGATCGATGAGTCTTCTCCATAGATTTCAGCAAAAATTTGTTTCCCCGTTTCATCAGTTACACCAACAACTTTCAAGTAAGTTTCAAAAGAAAAATCGTAGCCTAACTTTTTCGCAGACCTTTGGAAAGCCCGAAAAAAAGTCCGCTCAGTATCGAATAACAGACCATCCATATCAAAAATAACCAGCTTTACTTGTTCCATTTTGTTGCCTCCTTTTTCAAGGTGATTATATGAATTTTACCATATTATTGGAAACAATTGTCCTAAACTTGATAGGAAATGCTGATATATGTGTACAAAAGTGAAAATCGCTAAAACCTACTACTCAAACCCTTCATGAAACAAAAATCAATTTCATAGAGCCAAAAACCGCTTATATAAACTTTCTTTCCAAAAAAAAGAGACAGTTTTCGATAATTATTATATAATTGAGCTGTGATTTCAAATACGGGCTGTTTTTGGAATTTTGATGTGAAAACATGATTTGAGTTCAAAATTTATTATATGGTTATGATTTGAAACAATTGGCGATTATCCAATCATGGTTAAAGCGATTCAAATTGCAATCTTTTAGAAATTAGCTTTATTAAAAACCCTTAACAGAAGAGGTGTACAACTTGTGCAGTTGTTAAAAAATTATAAGGAAACGATAACTCTGCTTCTTGCCATTGTTATTGGCGGTATTGCCGGGGTCATTTTTGGACAAGATTCGAGTGTTGTTAAGCCTTTTGGGGATTTATTTTTAAACTTAATGTTCATGATTATTGTGCCGCTCGTTTTTTTCAGTGTCTCATCGGCTATAGCCAATATTGGCGAAATGAAACGGTTAGGGAAAATTCTTGGAGCGATTGTTCTCGTATTTTCGGTGACAGCAATTATTTCAGCTGTCTTAGGTTATATTGGAATCCGTATCTATAATCCCTTAAAAGGTGTGGATACGTCAGCTATCATGAATATAATGGCAGATACAGATTCCGATCAATCGACAGAAGCACTTTCTTTTCTTGATCAATTAGTGAAAACTTTCACTGTTTCCGACTTTCCAATGTTATTTTCAAAAAGCAATATGCTCCAATTAATTGTTTTTTCCATTCTCTTTGGATTAGCGACAGCGATGGCAGGAGAAAAGGGTAAACCTGTTGCAAACTTATTAGCATCGGGTTCTGCCATTATGATGAATGTTGTAAAAGTCGTTATGTATTATGCACCTATTGGTTTGGGATGTTATTTTGCAACAATAGTCGGTGAACTTGGTCCGCAAATTTTAAACGGATATGTACGTGTCTTTGTACTATATTTAGCATTATCTGTTTTTTATTACTTTGGATTTTTTACTTTATATGCCTTTTTTGCCGGTGGAAAAGAGGGTGTTCGTGTATTCTGGAAAAATGCCATTACCCCATCAATTACAGCCGTTGCGACGTGTTCAAGTGCCGCTTGTATTCCGGTGAACCTGGCAGCAGTTAAAAAAATGGGCGTTCCGCAAGACATTGCTGAAACAGTGATTCCACTTGGAGCCAACACCCATAAAGATGGCTCGGTTTTTGGCGGCGTATGTAAAATTGTATTTCTTTTTCTATTATTTGATAAGGATATGACGAGTTTCACTAGTGTTCTCAGCATTATTGGTGTTGCCTTTTTAGTCGGTGCTGTCATGGGAGCCATTCCAAGTGGCGGCATGATTGGGGAAATGTTAATACTAAGTGTATTTGGTTTTCCTCCTGAAGTGTTACCAATCATCGCTGTCATCAGTACGATAATAGATATTCCGGCGACACTGCTGAATTCAACCGGAAATACGGTTTGTGGTATGATGGTGAGCCGCCTTATTGAAGGGAAAGATTGGTTATCACAACGGGCTGGAAAATTGAAAGAAAGAATCGGATAAAAGAGAGACCGGGGTTTTGGTGGACCTCGGTTTTTTCATTAAAGGATAAATCTTCAGTAAGGATGGATGGAATTCGGCGCCTACTACAGTTTATCTTGTCCTATAGACTAGGCACGTCTTGCTTCTATGAGACATTTTTTTCATTTTTTCAAAGCAATTTGTCCCATAGCGGCGTTCTATGAGACAGTTTTCCCTCTCTTA
>NZ_JAJCHL010000126.1:0-6625 GCF_020554505.1 Caldibacillus sp. 210928-DFI.2.18 | reverse complement strand
ACTTATGCGTTAGGAAAGTAGAAATTGGAAAATTTATACTTTCCTATTAGCTAAAAAAGGCAAAATCATCCTTGAGAGTCTTACAAATATAAACGATGAGCAAGAAGAGAGGTTGGGCTATTTCGTAGTAAGATGGTGAGGGCATGATTTTGGCGGCCAGGCTCGTTTCTTTTACCAAGACATAAAGAAAACTCGGCGAGAGGAATGCCGAGTTTTCATTATTTAACTCACAGTTTTAATTTTTTCAATTGGTCACCGATCATATCACCTAATTGGAAACCTCTTTCTTCTTGTGGGAGTTCCACATCTTCTTTTACTTCCGGTTTTTCTAACTCCTTCATCGAAAGGGAAAGACGATTTTCAGCTTCATTGACACTCAAAACTTTTACAGTTACTGTTTGCCCTTCCTTCAACACTTCATGCGGTGTTCCTATATGTTTTTGTGAAATTTGTGAAATATGGACAAGACCTTCTACGCCAGGCAGTACTTCAACAAAGGCACCAAAGGAAACAAGTCGTTTTACCGTTCCTTCTACAACAGAACCGACAGGAAGTTTTTCACTTACTCCTTCCCATGGACCCGGTAATGTATCTTTAATTGATAGGGATACTCGTTCTTTCTCCGGATCAACAGCAAGGATTTTCACTTTCACTTGGTCACCTACATGAACAACCTCTGAAGGATGATTTACATGTTGATGAGAAAGCTGGGAAATATGAACTAAACCGTCGATACCACCGATATTAACGAATGCACCAAAGTCGGTAACTCGTTCGACCGTACCTTCGATCACCTCTCCCTCTTTCAAATTTGCCAATACTTCTTGCTTTTTCTGTTCATTTTGTTCCTTGACAACATCACGATGAGATAAGATTAACCGATTTTTTTCTTTATCCAATTCAACGATTTTAAATGTCATTGTTTGCCCTTTATAAATTGAAAGGTCTTCAACAAAGTGATCATCAACGAGTGAAGCCGGGACAAAACCACGGACACCGACATCAATAACAAGACCACCTTTTACGACATCACTTACTGTTGCTTCAATATATTCGCCACTTGCACTTTTTTCACTTAAACTTTCCCACGCTTTTTCAGCATCGACGCGCCGTTTTGATAATATAAGTGCTTCATCTTCCACTTTTGTAACGACTAAAGTTAATTCATCTCCCAGTTGAGCGGCGTCTTCAGCCTTTTCTATATGAAGGGCACTCAATTCGCTAATCGGAATAATTCCATCCAATTTACTGTTAGGAATATTGACAATTACTTGCTTGTCTTCCACTTTCGTCACCTGACCGGTAACATAATCTCCCACTGAAAAACTTTGAACCTCTATCTCATTCATCGTTTCGTTTGTATTTTCAGTCATATGTACTCCTCCTTAACTTGACACCAATGTTTATTATAAAGGAAAATAATTACCTTTACTTAACTTCTAATAAAAATTCCTATTTGTCAACACATTATTTATATTGTAACAAAATTTCTTTAATATGAGTCATAATTAATTCCGTTGCTTCTTCAGCTGAAGTTTTTTTATTTCGTAATTCATCAAAAGGAATCGGCTTTCCATAAACTATTTTTGTTTTTCGAAAAGGTTTATAAGTTCCGATAATAGCACAAGGTATTACGTAAGCATCCGATTTCAATGCAAAAAAACCAACCCCGGACATTCCTTTTCCAAGTTCACCTGTTTTACTTCTGGTCCCTTCAGGAAAAACCCCCAACACCTTTCCTTCCCTTAATGTTTCCAAACCTTTGCGAAGTGCTTCCCGATCGGCTTTACCCCGCTTAACGGGAAAAGCATGACAAAGTCGGATAATTTTATTTAATACCGGAATATTGAACAGCTCTTCTTTTGCCATGAAAATAACCGGTCTTTTCATGGTAATTCCGACAACCGGGGGATCGAGATTGTTAATATGGTTCGAACATAAAACGATTCCCCCTTCTTTCGGGATGTTTTCCAATCCAATTGTTTCGATCCGGAATAATGGGGTAAGAATGATTTTTACAATAATACGTGCAAATTTGTAGAAAAACATATTATTCCATCCTTTCAAAAACAAGTGCCATTATATTTTCAACAACTTGTTCAATCGACAATGACGTTGTATCAATTTCAATCGCATCTCTCGCTTTCTTCAAAGGGGCAAATTCTCGTTCAGAGTCCAAGCGATCTCTATTGGCAATATCGTTCTTCAATTGTTCAAAGTCGGAAGGAATTCCTTTTCGCATGTTTTCTTGGTGGCGCCTTTTCGCCCGTTCTTCTACACTCGCTTTTAAGAAAATTTTCACTTCAGCATTTGGAAGTACATATGTCCCAATATCCCTGCCATCCATGACAATTCCACCATTTTTTGCCAATTGTTGTTGTCTGGCTACCATTTCTTCCCTAACCAATTTATGTTTTGAAACAATGGATACATGATTAGTTATTTCCGGTAGTCTAATTTCCTCGGTGACATCCTTACCATCTACAAATACTCGTTGGTTTTTACCATCTTGTTTTAATGCTATATTTGTCATTTTTAATAACTGATACAGGTCCTGTTCGTTTTCTAAATTTATTTTCTGATTTATCGCTTTCCATGTTATTGCCCGATACATAGCCCCCGTATCGATATAAATGTATGAAAGTTTTTGGGCAACAATTTTGGCAACTGTACTTTTTCCGGCCGCTGCAGGACCATCAATTGCAATCGAAATCTTTTTTTCCATAGAATAAAAACCTCTTTCAATCCATATAAAAATCATTTACAACATAAAACTTAATTATTTCACTTTATTTTATCATAAATAATTAATCAAAAGCAGACCGGCTGATGATTTTTTCCATAATAGCACCTAAAAATTTCCTGCTGCATTTAAATTTACATACTTTTTGAAATTAAAATTTTCTTAATGCAAAAAGAAAAAGCAGGTATATACCTGCCCTTAGGGGGAATGAAAGGTTTCTAACACTTTTGAAAAATTTTCTTTCGTTACCCCTTCATACTGTGTCAATTCTTTTAATTCGGGAAATGCATTAAAGTGATGAAAAAGTAATTGACAAAGGATTAGGAAGATCGCGTGAATAATTACCAGTTTCATAATGACTCTTTCTACTTGCCTCATTTCTCTTCACCATCCATAATTTGTCACTATTATGGATGAAATAAAGGCAAAATATACTACTCATTTAATTCTTTTTTCCTTAAAGCTACTTGAGCTTCATAACAAAATTGAAGTAATATTTGTTCTTGTTGTCGACTATTGTTTAAAAACTTTAAGGAAAGAATCTTTCTGGTTTCATTATAGTCTATGATTCGAATGACCTCACATGTGAATTTTAAATAATGGTATTCTCCTGATCTCCTCGGTAAAACAAACCAACAAAGAATTTCTTGATGTTGACGGATTGGTATATTTATCGGGACTATAATCGAGGCTCCCCCGGCACTTATATCATCTGTGACCGTATTAAAAGGGACAAACTCATTATGTAAGGGATGAACCGCAACATCTACCGTCCATTTAATTCGAACAAATTCGCGCCGCTGAATACGGACAATATCCTCCTGCTTAGGGCTAGATAATACCAACAGGGGAATCGTTTCCTTTCGTTTACCAATGACAATCGTGATAAATTGATATGCTTGCTCAGACTCTTCTTCAACAAAAGAAATTTTTAGTTGCTCACCATTCATAATGTATAACATCCGATTTGAATTAAGTTCAACGGGATAGTCAATAGAAATGGTATCTTCATCAAAATCCATAATTTTACTTTTAAAACGTTGGAATTGATCATCATTTACCTTTTCAATGGTTAAAACCGTTCCGAGTTTAAACAATAGGATCCCCTCTCCAAAATCATTCTTCTCTATCATCATTATGACATGGTAAAGGGAAAACAGCAATTTCCTTTAAGAATTCCGGACAAATTTATCCCAACTTAACGGCAAGTCAATGATCAAAAGAAAAGTGGGAGAGGGACCCGCCCCATGCGTCCGATTTGTTCAGTAAACACTCAGTGGGTAAACTTCCCACTGAGTGAAGTTGACATTATTCATGCTTTGCCATTGGCAACATCTTCATAAATTGGTTCAGCATTTTGTAATTTTTCCACATATTCTTCAGAACCATCCTGTGCATTTACATAAATCCGGTACGTATCATTATCTAATGTTCCAAGAAACTCATAGCAAAGCACTTCATCATTCACTTCATTATTAATGATAGCTAAACGGGTTTCCATTACATTGACATTTTTGTTAATGGCTTTGCGTGCTTCTTCCTCTGAAATTTTCGCACTTGGAATTTCCTTGTGTTTATTATTTGTACCTAAATATTGTTCTGCGGAAAAACCGATGATACTTCCATCATCTAATGCTACTTTCACCATAATGGATTCCGGATAAATACGGACATTATTCTTTTTCGTAACAAAATTGAATAAACCAATATGATCATACTGAGTACTTTCAAACAGCTCTAAATCTTTAAATCCCCGTTCAGTCAAAAATTGATTGGCTTTTATGGAGGCATCATTTAAGCTGATTTTTTGTTCTTTTACATCTCGACTATTGATCAGCCAAATCGGGTATCCACCTTTTTTTGTAATATCCATATTGGTTTCGCCATTTTTATCTTGGATGGAAACACTATAAAAACCAAAGTCGGACCCTTTTCCGTTTTCAACCACTTTTGTTTTTGCGTTTTGGGAAACTTTTGTATATTTTTTTGCAATATTTACAGCTTCATTCTTTGTTATTTTTTTACCAGGCAAATTGCGATAACCCGATTCCTTTTTTTCCATACTCGTCATAATCGGTCCCATGTCTGTTTCGGAATACCCTTCCACTTTTTTTTCGACAGTTTTAAAGCCATCAATAATGGTATTGTCAGCAGCTTCCCTTCCGGATGCAATCGCCATTTCTACATCCATCCACCGCAAATTGTTTTTCAATGTAAGATGTTGGACTTTCCGTAGTTCATTTTGAATTTCAGCCGCCTGAGAATATAATGATTGCAATGTTTTATATTCTTCATCTGTCAATGGTTCTTTTTCTAAATCACGGACAGCGGTTTTATAACTAAAGTCGCCAATATTTGACAGAAATTCTTCTGTTTTATTAAAAGGAAGCAGTGTTAAGGGCAATTGACCCACGGAATTATTGGCTTCTGAAGTAATTCTCCATACCTCTGCAAGTGTCGGGGAAAGACTTGTTCTGGAACTCATTGCTAACGTTGTTCCGATTTTATCATGTAAAATATCAATATTATAGGTCAGTTCATGGAAGGCCCGTTGATAGTTATTTTCCGCATTGATTAAAATTGCGTTCTTTTCTTTATGTTCTTGATAACCCCAAATACCAACTCCGACTATGCCGACTGTCAAAACGCCGATCAATATATTTCTTATCATGTCGTCACCCCTTATTTACAGAATATATGTTTTCCAATTTGTTTAATTTGTGGCCTTGACCAAATCCACTTGTTTGTAGCTGTATTTGGGTTAAAATAATAAATTGCACCACCGGTAGGATCCCAACCGTTAATCGCATCAAGAACTGCTTTTTTCGAAGTTTCATTCGGTGTTAACCATATTTGACCATCTGCAACTGCAGTGAATGCACCGGGTTCAAAAATGACCCCTGCAATCGTATGCGGGAATGAAGGGCTTTCTAACCGGTTTAAAATGACTGCCGCAACTGCAACTTGTCCGATGTACGGTTCGCCACGTGACTCACCGTGAACGGCATTTGCCATTAACTTGATATCATTTTGCGAAAATCCATTTGGAACATTTGTTGCAGTTGGTTTAGCAGGTGTGGCAGGTGTGGCGGGTTGTTGATTGGCTGTTCCACCACCTTGATTATTACCGCGCGCTTGTTGATTCGTATTTCGATTTTGATTGTTTCCTGCCGGTTTTTGATTTTGATTGTTTCCTTGGGGTGCCCTATTTGTAGGTTTTTGATTTGTTTTTCCGGCAGCTCCGTCCTTGCCTCCTGTTTTTTGTTTGTTTAAATCAACACCACCATAATGCGTGAATTTATTCCCCTTATTTATCTGGTCCTTCACATATTTTTCGTTATATTGGCTTGCGCGGGCAAGTTTTTGCTTTGTTTTCGCTCCTGCCAATCCATCAATTTTTAAGCCAAACTCATATTGAAAATTTCGTAAAGCCCAATATGTTCTCCATCCGAAAACGCCATCAATTTTCCCTGTATAAAATCCTAAATATTGTAAACGTGATTGTAATTCAATAACATCGTCTCCAACCGCTCCAATTTGTATGACTTGATTGGAGAAAGCTTTAGCATCGCGATCATGTACACCCGAAACTAATAAAAACGTGCATATAAACATAATAATTGTTAGTTTCATCCATTTCTTTCGTGTAATCATATTGTTGTCCCTCCATGATGTAATAATCAAGTATCACTATTTTTTGCAGGAATTGGTTTTTTATGCAAAAGAATACTTAGGAGTACATTACAAGACTTATTACATAAAAATCAAAGTTTTGGATAGAATAAATCTAACGAGGAAAAACTTCTCATACTTGGAAATTTCCCTAATGAGGTAATTGCGATGTTCGTTATTCCTTGATTCCCAAAGGATAGAGAATACGTT
>NZ_JAJCHL010000125.1:0-6630 GCF_020554505.1 Caldibacillus sp. 210928-DFI.2.18 | reverse complement strand
AAGGTGAGGTACTTCAAGAATTTTGAAATCCTACTTGTTTTAGGAAGAACAGACTAAATATCCATGTCCCTGTGGGAATTTTTTTGTGACCGGCATCATGTAAGCGTTTGCTTTAGTATGCTCGTGTAATCAACATTGTGCCTCCCAAACCAATCGGATGCATGGGCAAGTCTTTCCAACCCAACTTTCTCGTTGAAACGGGTCAGAGGGATAAAGCTGCTTTGTGGAAAGCACTTTATCCCTCTCAATATTTATCCGACGGTCTGCTTTCGGGTCTGGCCGATGCATCATATCTTAAATTTGCGAACGAGGTTGTCCAAGTCTTTGACCAATTTTTCCAATTGTTTCGTATTGCCAACGACTTCTTCCATATAACTGCTTGATTCTTGAGCAGAGGCGGCGGTTTCTTCAATCCCTGCTGCTGATTCTTCCGAGATGGCGGCAATTTCTTCAATGGAAGTGCTCATTTGCTGATTTTGTGCCGTAATCGAAGCCAAGTTTTCTATAATCGTTTGTAAATTTCCTACCATGCCTGTTACCGATTCATTAATAATATTAAATGTTTCACTCGTAGATTTAATTTGGGTTGTCCCTTTTTCCACTTCATCATAACCGCTTCGAAGCGAATTAGTCACTTCTTTAATCTCATTTTGAATTTTGTTTACGATTCCAGTAATGTCTTTGACTGATGCAGCGACCTCTTCAGAAAGTTTTCTCACTTCTTCCGCCACAACCGCAAATCCTCTTCCGTGTTCTCCGGCTCTTGCTGCTTCAATAGCGGCATTAAGGGCCAGTAGATTGGTTTGATCGGATATGTCTTTAATCACATAGACCAGTTTGGAAATTTTTTGCGATTCATCATGTAAGTTTTGTACTTTTTGAACACTTTCTTCAACAATGGAATCAATTTTTGCCATTTGCTCGGTGGATTGATCCATTAATTCTTTTCCATCATTAGCAAAGGTGAGTACGATTTGCGATGATTCTTGAATTTTTTCACCGTTTTCATTTGCCTCTTGAACAATTTTTGAGTATTGTTGCATCGATTCGGATACTAAATTTGAGTGACTGGCTTGAGATTCGGAACCTTTTGCTAAATCTTGCATGGTTACAGCGATTTGTTCAGAACTTGCTTTCACTTCATGGGCAAGTTCCGTTAATGCTGAACTGCTCTTGCCGACTGTAGAGGTCATGCTCGATATTTGTTGAATCATATTTCGCAAATTTTCCCTCATTTTATTGATGGAAGAACTAATTTGACCAATCTCATCCTTTCCGTCATACGTTAATGGTTCAACCGTCAAATCTCCATCAGCTATTTTGTTACTTAATTCAACAACTTTACCAAGATTTCGTGTAATATTTCTACTGATGAAGAAGATGAGTATTGCACCAACGATAATCGATGCGGTTATCGAGATGATTTGGATGATAATAGCCAGTTGTTTACTTTTTTCGGCTTGGGTAATAGCATGTTGGCGTTCTTTGTCTATATTTTTGCGTAAAGAATCAAGAGCAAAAATTGTCGATGTCCGTGCCTTATTTGCCTGACTTATATAGTAGGAAGCCGACGAATCTGACATATTATCAATTTCCGGAATGATATTTTCGTTTAATAACTGATCAAGTTTCTTTTCATTCTCATTCACGAGTTGAAATAAGTTTTTTTGCTCTTTCGAAACTAAGATTTTACTAATTTCTTTTTTAATGTCATGGAAAGTAGCGTTATCTGCATTATAATTGTTAATATTTTCATCACTTCTTTCAATGACATAACTCATGATATTCGCTGCTTTACTGTTAACAATGGAACCCATTTGCGTAATCATGACCGAACGATCGGATTCTATTTCCAGTTGCTCGATATTTTTTCCAATGTTATTGATCGAAATGGTGACAATGATTGTGGAAATGATAAAAAATATAAATACGGATACTAAAGTCATGGTGTATTTAGCACCAATTCGAAAGTCTTTAAAATTTAACCTATTTTTTCTCTTCTTGCTCATATCAATTCTCCTAATATATATAGTTTACTTTTATGTAATTGCTTTCACATTCTATTATTATCATACAATTTCTACACGTTTTTCTCAAGGTGATTTTTAGTATAATAAGGATAGGGAAAGCCGTAAAAAAGGGGGAGGAAAAATAATGATTGTCCATATTATTTTCGATGGTCGGGTTCAAGGTGTAGGTTTTCGTTATTCCGTTATGCAAAAAGCGTTGGAATATGGAATCAATGGCTGGGTGAGAAATAACGATGACGGGACGGTGGAGATGGAAGGTGAAGGAACTGAAGAACAAGTTAAAATGTTTGTAGAATCCCTTCGCACATGGCCAAATCGTTTTATTAAAGTAACGAATAAAAAAATCACATATTTGGAAGTCGAAAAAGGATATAAAAAGTTTTCCATAGTCGGATAGGACGGTGAGGGATCATTTGGCTCCCTCCCTGGAAAAGTGTTGGTGGGGTGTACAAATCTTATAAGTCCTTTTTTGTCTTTTTCGTTTCAAACTATTCTCCTTTTGTGGACTGTCCGTTTTTGCCTTTTTCATTTCAAACCATTTTCCCTTTGTGGAACAAAGTGCATAGATTCAAACGTCCGTCATTGCCTCTTTTGTTTCAAGCTATTCTCCCTACTGTGCCTGCCTGTGTTTGTGCTTTTTATTTCAAGCTATTCTCCCTATTGGTGCCAGCCCTTTTTTGTTCTTTTCATTTCAAACCATTTTCCCTTATGTGGAACTGTCCGTCTTTGTCCCTTGATGGAAGACCATTTGCCACCTGTTTTCCATATATTTCCAGATAGAGCTCCTTAATGTATATTGTTGGGTTTCTTTATTAAAAATTCGATAGGTTGTTAGAACAATTTCGTCGGATAGGGGGTGAATTTCGAATTCGCTAAGTTGCATGTTGACGACACCTATTCCTTCTGGCGCGATTCCATCCTTGTGTAAAATTTTTCCGGAACTGCCGATTTCAAAAAAATTGTCGGCAAGGATGTTACTTAATTCAGTAGCGGAAGTTCGAATGTCCGGTGTTAGTAACATTTCTTCCAGCTTACGTAAATGCTCTTTTAAAAGATTGTTGTTTTCCATTTCTTTCGCTCCAGTCAAAAATATAATAAATTCTCATCATTTTCTATTTCGTACAGCGGAATCCCATATAGCACTATCAGGAAGTATAACAGGCAAAAAAAGAGTATCAATTTGAAATATAAGATTCTGTGATTGTGAACAATTTTACAACAAGACCGGCAATTTTATCAATTGATTGATGTTTTTCGGATTTGTGAAAAATATAATTTTCTATAAGAGGTTTTATCGCAAAAAAAATTGAGAATTTCCAGGCTCAAAAATGGTTACTGGTGAATTCGAGGGGAAGACTGTTGAATACTCGTAATCTACTGTTGAATTTACAGGGTGAGTTGTTTAATTTTTCAATTTTACTGTTGAATTTATATCCAAGTACTGTTGAATTTTCCTTTTTTACTATTGAATACCGGGGGAGGATTGTTGAATACTTGTAATCTACTGTTGAATTTTTCGTCAAAACCGAGCATTTTTCGCTTCAAAATATCGACAAAATAAATCAAAAGTCACTCATTCGCTATTATGCAAGAAATCGTTTTATCAAACATTGAACTTTTTGTGACAAAATGATTTACAATCCCAGAAAATTCATGATAGAATATGACCATAGGATTTTCAGGTCATCTGATGAATTAACACTATATCGACTATAAAAATGCTTTTTTGTTCAAAATGTAAGCGATTTAAAACAAAAAGGGAAAAGCTTATTTGAAGGGAGAAAAAACATGTTAAAGGGGAATGTAAGGGTTCTATTTGCTAGTTTAATAGGAAGCGCTATCGAGTGGTTTGATTACTTTTTATATGGGACGGTTGCTTCGTTAGTTTTTAATCAATTATTTTTTGTAAGTGAGAATCCCACAATCGGGTTAATAATTGCCTATACATCTTTCGCCATTGCCTTTTTCTTACGGCCAATCGGGGGAATTCTTTTTAGTCATATTGGGGACCGTTTAGGACGGAAAAAGACATTAGTTTTAACGCTCAGTTTGATGGGGGTGTCTACATTCGGTATGGGGATGTTGCCTACTTATCAGGTCATCGGTATTTGGGCGCCAATCTTCCTTACTTGTTTACGTTTTGTTCAAGGACTTGCCCTCGGCGGTGAATGGGGCGGCTCGGTGTTGTTGGCAGTTGAATATGCACCGAAAAATAAAAAAGGTTTGTTTGGCAGTGTTCCGCAAATGGGAATTTCCATTGGTTTGATATTAGGATCTTTAGTGATGTCGGTCATGACCCTTTTACCGGAAGATCAGTTCATGTCTTGGGGATGGCGGGTACCGTTCTTATTAAGTGTCATTTTGGTTGTTTTTGGATTGTGGATTCGAAAAGGGATTGATGAAACTCCTGCATTTAAAAAGGCGCAAGAAGCCGGTGAAGTATCAAGACTCCCAATTGCCGATACATTACGCTACCATTGGAAAGCTGTGTTAATTGCAATGGGTGCAAAAGTTGTTGAAACAGCGCCATTTTACATATTTGGAACATTTATCGTTTCGTACGCGACGACCACTTTGAATTTTAATAAAACTGATGCGTTAAATGCTGTTGTCATCGGTTCGTTAGTGGCAACAATTATTATTCCAATTATTGGAAACTTATCCGACCGTATTGGCAGAAAAAATATTTATCTATTTGGTATTGCAGCAACAATCCTATATGCATTTCCATATTTCTGGATGCTGCAACAAGGTTCGGTCTTTTTGCTTATTTTGGCAACGGTAATTGGTCTTGGCTTTATTTGGGGATCCGTCAATGCGGTTCTTGGTACGATGATATCGGAATTTTTCCCTGCTAAAGTCCGCAATACCGGTATCTCTTTAGGCTATCAGCTGGGGGCAGCATTTGCAGGTGGTACGGCACCACTTGTTGCTACGGCATTATTGGCCACATTTAACAATTCATTCGTTCCGGTGGCCCTATATATGATTTTGGCTGCAATCATCAGTTTATTCGCCATATCTTTTATAAAAAATAACGGTCAAACAAATGAACAAATAGATTCAGAATTGGATCTAAATATGTAATATAGACTGTTTGGAACGGGAAACATTTTGATAAAACAAAAAACAGCATGGTAACAAGCCTTGCTGTAGAATATTTGCATAGTCATCAGATGACCTGTTGTTTTTTATCATAGTAAAATGGAAATAGGATTTGTGCGGTGTTCATGTGAGCTTAATTCTCTGGAACACCGCTCAATATGTTTAAGAAAGACGTCCCACATACCGATTTGTTCGGAAAAGCATGGTGTTCACACAAACGTTGCCACAAGGACGTGAAAGTTTTATTTAAACCACCCTTTTTTCCATAAAATGGCTAACATCAATGAGCCGATAACAAACATCGAACCTAAGACGGCATAATAGCCCCATCGCCATGACAATTCCGGGATATACTTAAAGTTCATGCCGTAAATACTAGCGATAAAGGTCAACGGAATAAAAATAGAAGATAGCACGGTTAAAGTTTTCATGATATTGTTCATTCGATATGAGTTTATAGAAATGTAACTGTCCCTAATATCGTTTGTCATTTCTCGATTGGAATCGATAATTTCAATAAGTCTAAGCAAATGATCATAAATATCCATAAAATAAAGATGATCTTCTTTCGGAATATTTACTCTTTCTGAATTCAAAATGCGGTATAATAGCTCGCTCATTGGTGTGATTGTTCGCCGCAATTTTAATAATTGATTTCTTACTTCAAAAACATCCTCGATCAAATCTTGACTGCCATTTTTTGTCACAAGCTCTCCAATAAAGTCTTCCAATTTGTAAGCAGCCGGGAAATATTCGTCAACAATTTTATCCAATAGTAGATAAAAAATATATAGCGGATTTTTATCCAAGACGATTTTTGAGTCTTCTTTTACTTTTTCAAAAACGTTATTCACTTCTCTTGAATCGTCAAGGTGAAAGGAAACGATGAAATTTTTGCCAAAGAAGATATCCACTTCTTCTGCTAAAAGGGTTTGCGGGTTAATGGTGTGTAAGACATAAAAATTATAATCTTCATAAAAATCAACTTTTGGACGTTGAAAAAAATGTAAACAGTCTTCAATCGAAAGCGGGTGGAAATTGAAAAACGTATAGAGAAGTTGTGTTTCTTCTTCAGTTGGGGAATGAAAGTCAACCCAATACCAGGAAATTTTCGAATCAACCAATTCCTGTATGGAAATATCATGTAATACTTGCTGATCTTCTGTTACTGCAATCGTATGAATCATGGTCATGCACCTTCGTTCTCTTTGTACATGTTGACAAGTATAACATATATAAGAGGAGAAATAAATTCTATGGGTGAAAGAGAAATACGATGATGGTGATATATTTGTTAATGAACTTGAGTTTCGCATCCTAAAGACGGATGGGTGTGTCGTCGCCAAAAAATCAAGTTTCCCGCCTCAAAGTGACGACGAGAAAGAGCCTCGTCGCCAAAAAAGTGAGTTTTCTGGCTTAAAATGGTGACGAGAAAGGGTTTCGTCGCCAAAATAGAGCATTTTCCGCCACAAAAGGGTGACGAGAATGAATCTCG
>NZ_JAJCHL010000124.1:0-6778 GCF_020554505.1 Caldibacillus sp. 210928-DFI.2.18 | reverse complement strand
AGGACAATTGAAAAAATATTTTTCCTATCTTTATCGAAAATCTTGTAGTATGTTTTCAGCATTCGCTCTGAAACATCTTGACCATCGCCTTGGATTTCGATATGAATGGCCGCCTGAGCTTTCTTTCTCCCTTTTAATGTGACAAGAAAAATCTTATCCGCAATATTTTTTCCTTTCTTTTGCTTTGATGCCAATGGATATAACTCTTGTTCAATCGGTTGCGGTTTATTGAAAAAATCAATTTTCTCAAAAAGATGTGGTTCAACTAGGAGTAAAAATTCATCGAAAAAATCTGTTATGACTTCTTTCCAGTGGCGATCAAAATCAATCTCATAGGCGTCATACATTTTTCCTTCATTCACTAATAGCAGATCGTTCAATCGAATAATTCCCCCTTTCATTAAAAAAATTATAATAAAAACAGAAGGATAATTCTAGTGGAATATATTAAAAATTTCTGTAAAATGGAAGATATCCCTTAAATTTTATGCTGTTTCATTTTTACCATAAACCCCAAAATACTGTTACCCCCTTTACTGGTTATTGGCACCGGGTTTTTGGAACTGTATCTTTACAAATGTAAGTCAAAAGAGGTGTTTTACCATTCCTCAATCACATGAATAAAGTCATCATATGTTTTTGCCTTTAAAATATTTTGTACCATTGCTTTGTTTTCAATGAATTTCCCCAACAGGTCATACATTTCCTGCAAATCTTCTTGGCTGTCTTTTTTTACACATAACAAAAAGATGATTTGAACAGGTGTTTCGCTCCAGATAATCGGTTTTACCAACGTACAGACAACCACAAAGGTTTTCTTTGTTTTTGGGGTGATCGGGTGTGGAATCGCCACTAAATTCCCAAATGCAGTCGGCGCAACTTTCTCTCTTTCGTAAATCGCCTCGAGAAAAGTATCATCGACTAACCCTTTATCCAATAAAACATCATTCAAAAATTCAAGCGCTTTTTCTTGGGTAGCCAATTTTTCTTTTAAAAAAGTTAAGTCCTTATGAAAATATGACAAAATTGGTTGACTTGTATTTTGGTTGACAATAAATTTTTCTATCGATTTTAAATCCTGCTCTTTTAAAACGGCATTGACTTCAATGACCGGGATGTGAAAAGATTCTTGAATAGGGATTGAACTGACAATAAAATCAATACCATTTAAATTCATTTGCTTCAGTTTATAGTATTCCGTTGTTCCGACAACTTCCAGATTGTGACCAAAATATGATTTCAGTCGATAAAAAATGAGTTGGGCTGTACCTAAACCGGATGCACAGACAACAAGACACCGCTTTGGACCGGATTGCAATTTTTTCCTTTCAATCGCTGCACCAAAATGCAAGGCAAGATAGCCGATTTCATTCTCATCCATTTCAATTCCGGTATATTCTTTGACGGCAATTCCTGCAATAATGCCGGCTTCATACGCAAGTGGGTAATTGTTTTTAATATCCTGCAGCATGGGATTACGAATGTTCATTCCGAATTTAATTCGATTGACAGCCGGTTTTAAATGTAAACTTAGCCCCAAGATAAGCTCCTGGTCGTTCTGAATACCTAGCTCTAATTGTTCTTCAATTTTTTCTAAAACAAAATGCACAAGATGTAGAATCTCATCGTTAATAACATGATCGACCTGACTTTTTGTTTGGGAAAGTAATTTAGTCCCGAGCAAGTGCATGGCAATATAGGCGATTTCTTGCTGTGGAAATTTTACATGGTAGTAATTTTCAACGTCGGCCGCGATTTCTGTTGCTACTTGGTATTCTTTCTGTTGCTTGATTTCCTCGATATCTGAATGCACCAGTACTACATGATGACCGCTAACGATTCGCTTATAAGCAATCGCAATGTGAATACATAAATTATTTATGGCAATATCTGACATTGAGATTTGATGTTTTTGTATTTGCTTCAAAATAATTTTATGAATTTGGTCTATATCTTCTTTGGAAATGGATGAAAAAGGTGTATCGACAAGTGTATTTGTATGGTCATCGTTTCGGTCAAATAAGTATTCTGACAGGCAAAATCGTAATTTAATTTCACTGCCGCTCGCTTTAATACCAAAATTAGGCTTAGATTTTAAAACAATGCCGTATTCATCAAAAATTTGCTTAACCGTTTTCAAATCAAGTTGAATGGTCGATTTACTAATATATAATTCATCAGCTAAATCATCTAATTTTTCATACCGGTTACTTAATAAAAGCCTTCTAATAAGATAGGCAACTCGTTCTTCCGGTGTAGAGGGAATATACTCTTGTCCAATTTGTTCAACTGAAATGGATTGCAAAAATTTACGAAAAGCTTTTTCATCCGAAATTTCCAACTTGTAACCTTTTGCAATTATTGAAACAATTTTTGCCCCATGTTTATTTAAAATCGCATCCAAATTTTTTATATCTTCTCTTGTCGTCCGGGTTGTCACTTGGTTCAGATTTGCAAGATAATTGCCGGTAATCGGTTGATCAACTGCGTACAGTTCTCGTAAAATGTTTTTCATCCGGGAATTTAACAATGAAAAGTCCCCCTCTAATTTTCTGTTATTCAAAAAGGTTCCAGTCTTATGGTGACCGGAACCAAACTAAGCAGCGATATTTCTATACAATATATTTTGTCCCGCCTATTATTATAGACAGAAAACTAGAATCCGTTGTTTTCTGCCACTGATTTAAACCAGTAAGCACTTTTCTTCGGTGTCCGTTTTTGCGTTTCTATATCAACGGAGATAAACCCGTACCGATTCTTGTAGGCATTTGACCAGGACCAATTGTCCATGAATGTCCAGAGGTGATAACCTTTAACGTTACAACCTTCTTGTATAGATTTATGCAACCATTGTAAGTGACCTTTAATAAATTCAATACGGTAGTCATCCTGAATTTGGCCGTCTTTTAAGTATCGTTCTTCGTTTTGGACACCCATTCCGTTTTCGGAAATAAAGGATTCGATATTGCCGTAGTTTTCTTTTAAGTTGATCATAATATCGTAAATCCCTTTTTCATAAATTTCCCAGCCGCGATATGGGTTCATTTTTCGACCGGGCATTTCATAGTAATCAAAAAACCAATCCGGCATGAATGGGCTGTACGGATTCGGTAAATGTTCTTTGGCTTTGACTCGTCGTGGTTGGTAATAATTAACACCAAGAAGATCAACTGTATTGTTTTTAATGAGCTCGAGGTCTTCTTCACCGATAGCCGGTAATTGCCCATGTTCCCTTAAAATTTCGACCAATTCTTCCGGATACTCACCTAAAACTGCCGGATCCAAGAAGCTTCGATTGAAAAATAAATCACAGATTCTGGAAGCTTTTAAATCATACGGATTTTGACTTCGCGGATAAGACGGGGTTAAATTTAAAATAATCCCGATTTTTGAGTCGGCAAAATTGAATGTACGGAAGGCTTCAATCGCTTTTGCATTTGCTACAATGGTATGATAAGCAACTTGGGCAGCCCGTTTAAAATCAACGATATTTGGATAATGGAAATCGTATAAATAACCACCTTCAACAGGTACGATCGGTTCGTTAAAAGTAAACCATTTTTTCACGCGGTCACCAAACAACTGAAAGCACTGAATGGCATAAGTGCGATAAGCTTCTACAACTTCCCGGCTTTCCCAACCACCTTTATTTTGCAACTCCAACGGCATATCAAAGTGATAAAGATTAACAAATGGTTCGATCCCATTTGCGATTAATTCATTGATGACATTGTTATAAAATTTTACTGCTTCCGGATTCACTTTCCCACGGCCACTCGGAATTAGTCTTGACCAAGAGATGGAAAGACGGAAGGAATTATGACCGATTTCTTTCATTAATTTAATATCTTCTTTATATTGGTGGTAAAAATTGGACGTGGTTTCGGGACCAATATTATCAAAGAAGCGATTAGGCTCAATTTCATACCAATAATCCCAAATATTTTTTCCTTTTCCGCCTTCATTTGCGGCTCCTTCAATTTGTGTAGCAGATGTGGCACTTCCCCACCAAAAACCTTCTGGAAACTTGTATGGAATCGTCATTTGTGAACCTCCCTTATTTGATGCGGTAAATTTCAATGCTTCCGGCTTAGAATAGATGCGGTTGTTGTCAATTATTTATTACGATAGATTTCAATGATTTCAATGGCTAGGTCGCGAACAGTCATTGCTGTCATCAAATGGTCTTGAGAATGAACGAGAATAATATTTATACTTTGTTCATTTCCACTTGCTTCCTCTTGAAGAAGTTTTGTTTGGAAACCATGGGCTTTACTGAGTTCATTACCTGCTTCTTCAATAAGACGGTTTGCCTCATTAAAATTGCCTTTCTTTGCTTCTTGAATGGCTTCCATAGCACAAGAACGGCCATTTCCGGCATATAAAATGATTTGAAACGAAATTTCTGTGATTTTGTCCATTGTTTTCATGCCTTTCACTCCACCATATCGGCTTTCTATATTTTACCAAAATAAAAGCAATAAGTTAATTTTGCCCTTTTCATTGAACCGGAAATCAACAACAGGTTCAATTGGTCAATCTTTTAAAGAGAATGGGTTCTTACCCTTATAAGCTCGGCGGATGGTGGTGAGGGCCCTGCCGTCCGAGGGCTTATAATCTAATTTGTCTGTTCTATCATCTGACTATAGGCAAGATCCCATTCAACAGTTGTTAAATATTATTTCTTCACCTTTTCGTTTTCATAGTAATTTTTATCCATAATTTTTAGGAATGGCCACCAAATTGCCATGACGACGAGTAAGTTAACAATTTGTAGAACTGCACCTCTCCAAGAGTTACCGGTTGCCAAAAATCCGCTAATTCCGATTGGTGTTGTCCACGGTACAATAATTCCTGCCGGTTTCGGAACAATTCCGGTAGCCATTGCAAAATAGGTGATAACAGTGACAACGACCGGGGCCAATAACCAAGGGAAAATGGCTAACGGGTTCATAATAATCGGCAAACCAAAAATAATTGGTTCGTTAACGTTAAAGATTCCGGCCGGACCTCCCAGTTTACCCAGTTCTTTTACTTGGCGGCTCTTACCAATTAGAAAGATGAGAAGAATAACTGCTAGCGTCATTCCTGTTCCACCCATACCAACGAGGAAAGTATCAATAAATTGTTTTGTGATTACGTTGGGTAATTCCGTTCCTGCTTGGAATGCTTTTAAGTTTTCATCATTTAATGTATACCAAATTGGGTCAAATACCGAGTTGATAATAATTTGTCCGTGCAAACCAAAGAACCAGAAAATTTGACTTAACAGTACGGCTAAAATTGTAGCCGGTAAGCTTGATCCTAAAGCGGTTAACGGTTCTTGAATAATTGTATAAATAAAGTTTTGCACCGTATCGAATGGCGTAAAGCTAAATAGAATTCGAATGACTAAGAAAACCGATAACGTTAATGTAATCGGAATAAGTGCACTAAACGAACGGGATACTGCTTCCGGAACACCTGGAGGCATTTTAATTGTCCAATTTTTTTTGACAAAATAGCGATAAAGTTCTGCGGCAATAAATGCAGTGAATATACCTAAGAACATTCCTTGAGCACCAAGAATAGCAGTTGGAATAACACCGGTTACACCGTCTAATTCTTGCGGGTTTAAAATAAGGAATGCAGCGATAGCAACAACACCACCGTAAATCGCTTCTCCACCGTAACTTTGCGTTAATTTATACCCGATTCCTACGATAACAAAGAGCCCCATAATACTAAGTGTTGCAGCAGATGCCGGTCCCAATGCATTTTGATAGGCAGTATAGGCATCTTCCCCAAGTAATTTATCAAGGAATGGAAAGTTAGCGATTACAACAAAGATTGAGCCAAAGATAATAAGCGGCAAAGCAACCATAAATCCATCCCGTAAAGCTGTTAAATAACGGTTATTATTTAACTTATCGGCAATTGGCAAAAGCATGTTCTCTAAAAACTCCATAAACTTATTCATGACAAGATCTCTCCCTCATATTTTTATTTTTTAGAGCTTTATAATTTATTTATCCATTAATTGTAAAGCTTTGTTAAGAACGGCTTCTCCATCAATACGACCATAAGCAACAGGATCGATAACATCTATAGGAATTCCGATTTTTTCAGCAACTGCGGCAAATTTCTTTTTCATGAACCTCATTTGCGGCCCGATTAAAAGAACATCTGCATGTTCCATCTCAGTTGGAGCTTTGTCTTGAGCAACAGCCCAAATCTCTGCTTCAATACCTCTTGCCTCTGCCACCTCCTTCATTTTTGACACCAATAAACTAGTAGACATACCGGATGAACAGGCTAATAATATTCTTTTCATGATAGAACCTCCATTAAAGTTAAATTTATTTTGATTGCCTTAGCAGTATTATGTGATTTTCTCTACACTTTTATCCTACAGGAAAAGCGCTTACACCTTAACACAAAAAATTTCCGTCTTAAGAAGGAAATGATTAAATGAGGGGAAATGGAAAAAATTAGAAGTAATCAATAGAAACCACTGAAAAGTAATTCGGATATGTTTACTTTTTAAAAATATAGTAGAGTAGACTACGAAAATACATCTAAATGTGGCGTTAAGCAAGATTATTTAGCACATTCTCATTAATTTGTTCGTGAGCGCCGCTTTATTAGACAGTATTTGTTGATTGAACCACGGTTTTGTCCGTGAGAGTAGCTCTATTGGACATTTTTTGCTGATTGACCACTCATTTTGTCCATGAGCGCCGTTCTATTGGACATTTTTTGCTGATTGACCACTCATTTTGTCCATGAGCGCCGTTCT
>NZ_JAJCHL010000123.1:0-6823 GCF_020554505.1 Caldibacillus sp. 210928-DFI.2.18 | reverse complement strand
GGCTGTCGCCCTACACACGATTGAAGTTGGGGTATCCTTGCCGATTTTTGATGAAATCAGTAGGGGAATGTCGATTCTCCTACTGATTGAATTTAACCTTTATTCGTGCTCTTCCTTTAATAACCGCAATGTCTCATCAAACTCTTTTTCCACTTCCGGAATTGATTTATACGTCATTTTACTAACAAGAACGGCAACAATCAGGTTCAAGATGAATCCCGGTACGATCTCATAGAGGTACTCTGAAAGGAATGAATTGCCCCATACGAAAACAGTAATTGCTCCGATGATCATTCCTGAGAGGGCACCTTGACTTGTAAATTTCCTCCAATATAGGGAAAGAAGCACAGTTGGCCCAAATGCTGCACCAAATCCGGCCCATGCAAAAGCAACCAAGTTCAAAATCGTGTCAGATTTCTCCCAAGCGAAAATTCCGGCAATAATTGCGATCACGAGAACCGCGATTCTCCCTAGGAAAATATAGGTTTTTTGATCTGCATCTGATTTAAAGATCGCTTTATAAATATCTTCCACCAAAGCAGAAGAGGTCACGATTAACTGTGAAGAAACAGTACTCATAATAGCTGCAAGGACGGCGGATAGGAGAATCCCGGCGATGAATGGGTGGAATAAAATTTGTCCCATTTGTATAAAGACCGCCTCAGAATCTATTAATTTCACATCGGCGTGTTGTTGGAAATAAGCAACACCTACTAACGCTGTAGCCGCTGCACCTGCCAACGTTAAAATCATCCAGCCTATCCCAATTCTGCGTGCTTGCTTAATTTCTTTGGCAGACTTGATGGCCATGAAACGCACAATAATATGAGGCTGCCCAAAATAACCCAGGCCCCATGCCAGAGATGAGATAATCCCTGTTGCCGTAGCTGTTGCGGTTAAACTTAATAAATTCGGATCAAAAGATTTAATGGTTTCAATCGTTTCACCGATTCCACCTGTGACAAATACTCCGATAATAGGTACCGAAACAAGGGCAAGGAACATAATCGTACCTTGAACAAAATCAGTGTAACTTACAGCAAGGAAGCCCCCAAATAACGTATAAAGCACGATAACTCCTCCAACGACAAGAAGACCTAAATGGTAATTATAACCGAAAGAACTTTCAAAAAATACGCCCCCTGCGACAAGTCCGGAAGATACATAGAATGTAAAGTAGACTAAGATGATAATTCCTGTTACTATACGTAATATTTTTGCATTTTCCTTAAAGCGATTATCAAAAAAACTTGGAATCGTAATAGAATCATTTGATACATGGGTGTATACGCGTAGGCGTGGAGCAACAAGCCTCCAGTTTAACCAAGCACCGATCGTAAGTCCAATGGCAATCCAGCCTTCAACGAGACCGGAAACATAAATCGCTCCGGGAAGGCCCATCAATAACCATTGGGACATATCAGCCGCCCCGGCGCTCAGTGCTGAAACTGCGGGACCGAGACTTCTTCCCCCCAACATATAATCATTTAAATTGAAAATACGGCGGTACGCATAAAAGCCAATTCCGATCATTCCGAGGAAGTAAATGATAACCGCCAATAGTTGATACATAGTATCCGTCATATTATCTCTCCTTTGATGAATGATTTGCTGATGGTCACCCAAAAAGGTTGTGCACAAAAAATACACTAGATATAGTATTAATTATCATTTGTACAACAAAAGGTGTTGTATTAAGTAGAGGCAAAAGTTTTTAAAATATGTGCTTTTTGAGTGTCGTTTATTATATGATATATAATCACATAAACATTAGGATATTTTTGTTTTTTCTGAATAATATTTCCAAACTATGAGGTGTTTTCAAAGAAGCCCTTTGTTCGTTTCATTTTTTCCTTTTCAAAAAGGAATAGATCACTGCAAGACCCGAAAAAAAGCCTTGCAGGATCTGTTTTTATTGTTAACTACGAATATGAAATACTCAATCACTATTCTTTTATAAAAATATATCAATGTCTTACTACTTTCCGCTGTTTTTTCTTTTTCTTAATAGGCAAAGGAATGTAGCAGCCCCTGCCGCAATGACAAGCGGTTTTTTCTTCAGCTTGTTATTGCTATCATAAAATACATCCTTGACAATCAGGTTTATGTTTTGCGGACGTTCAGCCAAGCGGCGCATATAATAGCCGAACCAGTCCGTTCCAAAAGGGATATACGTACAGAATCGATAACCCTCCGCAGCTAAATTATATTGTAATTCTGTGCGAAAACCGTATAACATTTGGAATTCGAATTTATCATGGCTAATATTATTTTCTTTAATAAACGCTTTCAATTCATTGATAATATTGTGATCATGGGTTGCAATCGAGGTAAATGCATCCCCTAAAAGACGTTTTTTTGCCAGTTTAAGATAGTTTCGGTCAATTTCAGTTTTTGATTGGTATGCAACCGCTTCACTTTCTTTGTATGCCCCTTTTACAAGACGAATTCGAACGTCTTTCAATTGTTCGAGGTCTTCTTCTGCTCGATATAAATAAGCTTGCATAACCGTTCCCACATTTTCAAACTCTTCCCGTAATGTTTGAAGAATGCGAAGTGTCTGCTCATAACGGGAAAAATCTTCCATGTCAATATTCACAAAAATCCCGAATTCTGAAGCTGTTTCCATAATTTTCTTCATATTGTCGATACAAAATTGCTCATCTATATCAAGGCCAAGCTGCGTTAATTTTACGGAGACGTGACAATCTAAATTTTCTTCGTTAATTCGATTAAGAAGACGGATGATATTGTTTGTCGCTCTCATTGCTTCTTGCTGGTCTGATACAAATTCCCCAAGATTGTCAACGGTTCCGCTAATACCGTAACGATTCAATTTTTTAATTGTTTTTGTCACGCTATTTAAGTCGGTTCCTGCCACAAACTTATCGGCACCGAATTTAAATCCCCACTTTTTAGCGGATTCATTTAATAATTTGTTTTGGGATAAACTGTAAAAGAAATTTTTTGTCAAATTCGTCATTTTGTTTTCCCTCTTTCTAACAAACAGGTTTCGGAAAGGGGCTGTTTTTTAAAAGTTGCTATTCAACATAAGCTTTAGCTATGAGGCTCATCTTGATTTAGACAGTCCCTTTCCAAATAGTAGATTAAAACATTTCAGAAACAACTTTTGCTTCCATAAAATGTTGTAAATAATCGGGACCTCCTGCTTTTGAATCGGTTCCGGACATTTTAAAACCGCCAAAAGGTTGGTAACCAACGATCGCCGCAGTACATCCACGGTTAAAATAAAGATTGCCAACGTGGAATTCATAACGGGCACGTTCTAAATGTTCCCGATTTCTGGAAATGACGGCTCCTGTTAAACCGTAGTCGGTGTTATTGGCAATTTCAAGCATTTCATCAAAGTTTTTCGCTTTTGTAAAGGCCACAACCGGTCCGAAAATTTCCTCTTGCATGATTCGTGCATTTGGATCCAGGTCTTTGAAAATCGTTGGATGAACAAAATAACCTTTTGAATCATCTGCTTCTCCGCCATAAACAAGTTTTCCTTCCGATTTTCCTGTTTCAATATAATCTTTAATTTTGTCAAATTGTTTTTGATTGATAACCGGACCAACGTAAATATTACCTTCAGATGGACTGCCAATGGAAAGTTGTTTCGTAAGAGCGACAACTTTTTCCAACAATTCTTCATATACATTTTCGTGGGCTACGACTCTTGAGCAGGCTGAGCATTTTTGACCGGAGAAGGCAAAAGCCGAGTAAACAATGGCATCCGCAGCCAGGTCAAGATCGCTATCATCGTCAACAATAATCGTATCTTTGCCTCCCATTTCAGCAATCACTCGTTTTAAATGTTTTTGCCCTTCTTGGACTACAGCTGCCCGCTCAAAAATTCGGACTCCGGTTGCACGGGATCCCGTAAAGTTAATGAATCTTGTTTCCTTATGATCGACTAAGTAATCGCCTATTTCTAAAGGATCACCGGGAACAAAATTAAGCACTCCTTTAGGAAGACCGGCTTCTTCCAAAATTTCAACGAGCTTGTAAGCAATAACAGGAGTATTTTCTGAAGGTTTCAGTAATACCGGGTTACCGGCTACAATCGGTGCAACCGTCGTTCCGCAAACAATAGCAAAGGCGAAATTCCAAGGCGGAATAACAACACCAGGGCCCATGGGTTGATAGAAGAAATCGTTATGCTCGTTTTGCCGGTGATTCATCGGCTTCCCTTTTGCCAGCTCAAGCATTTGCCGGGCGTAATATTCTAAAAAGTCAATTCCTTCCGCTGTGTCGGCATCGGCTTGATCCCATGGTTTGCCTGCATCATAAACAAGCCATGCGGAGATTTCGTGTTTTCTTCTCCGGGTAATGGCAGCCGCTTTAAACAGTACATTCGCCCGGGCAAACGGTGTCATTTTTCTCCAAGTTTGAAACGCTTCAAGAGCGGCATTCATTGCTTGATCAATATGTTCTTTCGTTGCTTTGGATACTTTCCCAATAACTTGTGCTTTATTGCCTGGATTTACGGAAACGAGTTTGTCATCTGTATAAATTCGTTCACCATTAATTACTAAAGGGTATTCTTTTCCCAGTTCTCCTTCAACTTTTTTCAAGGCAGCTTCGAATTCTTTTATATTTGCCACGTCTGTAAAATCCGTTAAAGGTTCATGTTTGAAAGGTAAAACCATAAAAATCATTCCTCCCCTTATTTATTTTCGTGAAGAAAGCATTCAACAGCAGAACTTTTCCTTCAGTCTGCCATTCTTAACAGTGGCCACCTGTACTTATGGGCGGCAAATATCAAGACACAATACCGCCACCACTGTGAAAAGTCGACACAAATCGTCAACTCCTAATTTAATTATGCAAGAGGTATGCCAACTTTTATATCTCTTTGTATTTGTCACAAAACTGCTATAAAATGAGATTTTTAGAAAATAGATTTGCAGACAAAAAGAGGTAAAGTGTAAACTTTCTTTACAAAGGTGTAAAGGAAAGTGTAAAATTAATTTACAATGTAAAGGGGGAGGGGGAGAAAAATGTCGAATGAAAGAAATATATTAGAAACTTTATTGTCAACCGAGGAAGATGCCATCACAATTATTAACAAGGACAAGAAAGTCATTTTCTGGAATGAGTCGGCTGTGCACACATACAACATTGAAAAAGACCAAATCTTAAACAAGGATATTACCAATTTTTTTCATGATGAGGATTTAATGGTGTTAAAAGTTTTAATAACAAAGAAACCTGTAAGAAACACTTACCACCGTCCGCGTAAAGGTAAGCATGTCGTTATTAATGCCTCACCTATATTCAATAATCAAAACGAGTTGATTGGTGCGGTGTCTGTGGAACGGGACATTACCCAAATTGTAAAACTGAACGATAATCTTGTCATGACAACAGCCGAGCTGAATGAGTTAAGGCAAAAGGTTATTACAGACAGAGATGAAAACCCTTTCTCAAAAATGGTTGGAAAAAGCAAGGCCCTGCAAGATACGATCCAAATTGCCAGCAAAGCGGCAAAAACCGATGCCACGACCTTAATCCTTGGGGAAAGCGGAACGGGAAAAGAAATTTGTGCCCGGGCCATTCACGAATCCAGTTCCAGAAAAAACGGTCCTTTTATACCGGTTAATTGTGGAGCCATCCCAAACTCTTTATTTGAAAGTGAATTATTCGGATATGAAGGAGGGGCCTTTACTGGAGCGGAAAAAAATGGCAAGGCAGGAAAGATTGAAATGGCCGATGGGGGGACACTTTTCCTTGATGAAGTAGGGGAACTTCCATTGGACATGCAAGTAAAACTTCTTCGTGTTCTGCAAGAAAACTGGATCTACCGAATTGGTGATTCAAAAGGAAAAAAAGTGAATGTCCGCTTTATTGCCGCAACGAATCAAAATTTGGAGCGCCTTATCCAAGAGAAAAAATTCCGAGAAGATTTATTTTATCGGCTAAATGTCATCCAGCTTACGATGCCTCCCCTGCGTAACAGGGCTGGGGATATCCCGGAGTTGATAGAATTTTTTTTGAAGCAATTTGCAAATAAATATCAAGTGCCGGTCCCGATTGTCAAACACGATGCCCTCCAAATGCTTCATCAGTACCAATGGCCGGGAAATATCCGTGAATTACGTAATTTATGTGAGCGAATTGTGATTTTATCAGAGAAACAGACGGTGGATAAAGAAGATCTTTCAAGTTATTTTCAAAATATGGTTCAAGAAACCAATCCGCCCCAAATCGAAATTACCGATTCCTTTCCGGGGAAAGAAGAGATGGAAAGGAGGTTGATTGAAGAAGCTATAAGTTGGTCCAACGGCAATAAATCAAAAGCAGCAAAAAAATTAGGGATATCGCGGGTGACATTATATAATAAAATGAAGAAATATGGATTGAACGGGTAATTTTTCTAAACCGAAAGCGGAACGGTGTTAAAAGCAAATTGTCAGATACAAGACCCCACTTCAAAGATTTAGAGGAATAGAAAATTGCTAAGGTGGGGTCGCTACTTGAATCCGAAACGATCTTTGAGTATGGGCTTAGAAGAGGTTTCAGGACCGACACATAGGTTTAACCGACCCTCTGCTTAAATAAACGGACGTAATAATGGCTAGGGAAGATTTATAATCGACACGGTTCAGCCTTCTTTTAAAATCTGCTTTATCTCATCATCCGAAAAACCGGTTAAAGAAATAATCGTTTCTATGTCTAAACCTGCATTCGCCATTTTTTGTGCCATCTTTCTCCGCTCGAGGAATTGCCCTTCTCTTTTTCCTTCCTCAATTCCTTCTTCTTTACCTTCCTTTTTCCATCTCTCAAGTAACTCACCAAAGGTAATAATTTCTTTTGT
>NZ_JAJCHL010000122.1:0-6961 GCF_020554505.1 Caldibacillus sp. 210928-DFI.2.18 | reverse complement strand
CTACGCCCTGCACATTCCTTGAGGATGGGAGACTTCTTTCGGAAATCCGTTAAAATACCAAAGGGCATATTTGGAAGGATGTTCTCGCCAATAGTCTAAGGTTAGTTTGGCTAATCTCCTTTCTACACTTCTTGCCGGATTATAAAATACATTTCCTTTTTGAACGGCTTCAAAAGAATAATTTCCACCCTGCACTTGAAAAATTACTTATCGGATTGTTCGCAAACCTCGGAAATCTAAACAGTTTGCTTTTAACCGATTGACAATAACATTACCAACCATCAACATCCCGAGTCGACCTTCCCCCTCTGCTTCTGCCCGCATCATCCTTGCCACTAAATCCACATCACTGCTTGTATACTGTACTCTTGGCACTCTGATCACCTCTAAAAAATTGTATGAAAAAAAACAACAAACATGCGGATTTTCATTTTTTCATAAGGAATGCTTTTTATTTTTGGTGATAATGTGATTTTCAATAAAAATACAATGAAAATTAATAAATATTTATTGAAAAACAATAAATATCATGCTAAAATCAAATTCGATCATAAATATGTGAGGTGTTTTAAATGAATCGAGGATCAACACTCTTTTTAAAGATAGCGGTTATTCTTATTGGAGTTCCGGTTCTTACTTTGTGTATATTTGGCTTGTCTTGGTTACCAAATCATCCGGTAAATCCGGATTACAACCATATCTTATATCCGATTATTACCGGCATATATGTATCCGTTATACCGTTTTTCATTGCTTTGTATCAGGCTTTTAAACTTTTAGGTCATATTGACAAGAATCAAGCTTTCTCTGAATTATCGGTAAGATCGCTCAAGAATATTAAATTTTGTGCCATGACAATCAGTGGTTTGTATGTAGTTGTCTTGCCATTCGTTTATCTTTTAGCAGAATTAGATGATGCGCCGGGTCTGATACTCATTGATATGGTCATTATTTTTGCTGCAATGGTGATTACTGTCTTTGCAGCGGTTCTCCAAAGACTTTTACAAGAAGCGATTGATATAAAAACAGAAAATGATTTAACGGTCTAGGGGTGAAAACAATGGCCATTATTGTAAATATTGATGTGATGCTGGCGAAGAGGAAAATGAGTGTTACAGAACTTTCAGAGCGGGTTGGAATAACGATGGCAAATCTCTCTATTTTAAAAAATGGAAAAGCAAAGGCGATTCGGTTTTCAACTTTAGAGGCGATTTGTAAGGCTTTAGATTGTCAGCCCGGGGATATTCTCGAATACCGAAGTGATGAAGACACTCAAAATGAATGAAGAAGGAATAGAAAACGAAAAACCTAAGCAGAAACAAGAATTTGACTAGCCACTAGACTTACAGTTATTTACACCATTTTCAATATAGACTTACGATTGTTCGGAAAAAGCCAAAGGAGGCACCGTTGATGAGAGCCCTAAAACAATTAATTCGCTTTGGTTGGGAACAGGCCCTATCCTGTATATTTCCTGTTGTCATTTTTTCCTCTTTAGCGATTACCCAAATGCTGCCCTTACCGTTTTTACCACGGTATGACTGGTTGCTGATTATCTGCCTCCTCATGCAATGGTGGATGGTACATTCCGGACTCGAAACAAAGGATGAACTAAAGGTAATTACCATGTTCCACTTGATTGGACTTGCGCTGGAGATTTTCAAGGTACATATGGGCTCGTGGTCTTATCCAGAGGAGGGCTATGTCAAAATTTTTGGCGTACCATTGTATAGCGGATTCATGTATGCCAGTGTAGCAAAGTTATCTTTGTCAAGCGTGGCGGAGATTGAAGGTTGAACTGATTAAGTGGCCGCCGTTTTCGGTCGTTGTCCCTCTTGCTGCTGCGATTTATTTAAATTTTTTTACCCACCATTATTGGGTTGATGTTCGGTGGTGGCTGTCCGGGCTTGTCCTAATCGTCTTTTGGCGGTCATGGGTTATGTTTCAAGTGAACGGAACCCGCTACCGTATGCCACTCACACTTTCTTTTATACTCATCGGATTTTTCATTTGGATTGCTGAGAATATTGCCACGTTCTTTGGCGCTTGGCAATATCCAGACCAAACAGATGCTTGGAGTCTCGTTCACCTGGGAAAAATCAGCTCATGGCTGTTATTAGTAATTGTCAGCTTTCTGATTGTCGCGACATTAAAGCAGGTGAAAGGAAAAAGCTCCACTAGTATAAGTACAAATCAGTATTTTTAAATCAAAATAGATATACCTTACTTTTTTGTAAGAAATGGAATGAATATGTAAGGAAAAGCAATGGCTGACTAAGAACGCTACCCCTTATAATCGATATGAAATGATTTGTTCGATCTCATTTAAAGAAGAAAACAAATTCAAGAGATATGTAGGGTGTTCAAAATATAAGACTAACTGCATGAGAATGAATCAAATTCAAAAATGGTATTCCTTAAAAGAGGGTTGGACCTTATTTTTAACGCAAATGAAAGATCAGTTGTAAAATTACACCAAAGATTCCATTGATTATAAAATTCCATTCCATTGACAAATTGTTTTTTTAAAATAAAATATAAAATATGTGGCTCTTGAAAGAGAGCGGGTCGGGCGAGGGAAAACTGAATAGAAGGAGTAAAATGTTTCAATTAAAACAACATGATACGACTGTTAAGCAGGAATTAGCAGCAGGATTAACCGGTTTTTTTACCATTGTTTATATTATTGCTGTGAATTCGCTCATTTTATCTGAGGCTGGTATCCCACTGGAAGGGGCAATGTTGGGTACGATCCTGACCTCATTTGTCGGATGTTTACTGATGGGGATTTGGGCTAATGCACCGATATTAGTCGTTCCGGGCATGGGGATTAATGCCATGTTTACCTATACACTTGTCCAATCCATGGGGCTAAGTTGGCAGGAAGCTCTCGGCGTAACAGTCATCTCTGGACTCATTTTTGCACTGATTTCATTCACTTCCTTAACGACGATTATTAGTAACGGAATTCCTGGAATATTGAAGGAAGCAATTAATATCGGAATCGGTCTTTTCCTCATGCTTATTGGACTGGAAAAAGGTCATTTAGTTGAACGTGGAGACCTGTCAATTATTTCTTTAGGAAACTTGAGTGATCCCAATGTTATTGCTACGATCTTAACGTTAATCATTGCGTTAATTTTATTTATTCGCAATGTAAAAGGGAACTTTTTATGGACAATCCTTATTGGAACAGGCATCGCGTTCTTATTTGGTATTTTGCCTTCAGGGACTAATGATTCATTATCATTAGAAGGTTATAGTGAAGTGTTTGGATCATTTTCTTTAGAGCATTGGGCATCTTTTCCGTTTCTAATTGCCGTATTTTCTGTAACGATGGTTGTCGTCTTTGAAAATATTGGCTTGATTTCCGGACATATGAAACTGGCAAAACACCCGGAAAAATTTAAAAAGGCATTTCAGGCAAATGGTATTTCAGTAATGTTGTCTGGAATCTTTGGTTCAAGTCCAACTGTAGCGACTGCTGAATCTACTGCAGCTATTGCAGCAGGTGGACGGACAGGTTTAACTGCGATTACAACCGGATTTTTATTTTTAGGAGTAATTTTTTTCATTCCATATATGAATATGATTCCTTCCAATGCGATTGCACCTGTATTAATTATCATTGGTGGTCTAATGGTGCAAAATATTCGTAACTTAGACCTTCATGATTTAACGGAGTCTTTTCCGGCAATTTTTATTATGATCATGATTCCTTTCACATACAGTATTGCAGATGGTATTGCCATTGGCTTTATTTTTTATGCGATTTTGAAATTAACCACAGGGAAAGCAAAACGAGTTTCAGTGACGCTTTATATAATAGCCGGTTTATTTCTTTTAAATTTTATCTTTCAATTTGTAAGTTAGACCTCCGAGATTTCGGAGGTTTTTTCTATTTGCTGAGAAACTGTACTATTTGTGGTTGGGCATAAATTACCCTTACACCCAAATTTTTCATTGAAATCAAAAACTCAGTATGGTAGGATACTAGATGTAGTTAATGAACCGTTTATATAATACTAAATATAGTGATTTGAGTTATGGTGACAGCATCTGTCTGAAAAGGGAATCCAGTTCGAATCTGGAGCTGCCCCCGCAACTGTTCGTGTGGACGAATAAGCAATCCACTGTATCGCTCATCTTTCGGAGTGATATGGGAAGGGCTTTAGGAGGAAGAAACACAAGCCAGGAGACCTGCCGTAACTTGGAGTTTCGTTTCTTCGGGGTGTGAGAAGGTGAAACGATGGAGATGCTTATTTCATGCTGCCTTTCTATCGTTTTTTACCGCCGTTCATCCCGAGCGTGAACGGTTTTTTATTTACCCAAAACTAGCGATAGACAGGAGAGCATGGAAAATGAGTACAAGAAACAAACAAGAAGCTATTTGCGATTTTCCTTTACATTCGTTAAATGAGATTGTTTTTTCGCGCAATCATGATCTTATTCAAGAAAATGCAAATATGGACGGTTCTTCACCGATGGGACAAATGTCAAAAATCTCATCTGAGGTCAGTAAGTTTTATGCAAAACAAATGATGCTCAGTGAAGAAATAACAAAGGCGATTGATGACAATTTTATTTATCCTCATGATCTTGACTTTATGGTGACGGGTACGACGACCTGTTGTCAGATTCCGCTGGGTGAGGTATTAAAGGGTGGATTTAATACCGGTCATGGTTTTATGCGCGAACCGAATGATATTAGCAGTGCCATGGCATTAGCGGCGATTATTTTTCAATCAAATCAAAACATGCAGCATGGTGGGCAAAGTTATCCGATGTTTGATTATGACCTTGCGCCTTACATAGATAAAACATTTCAAAAAAATATCAACCTTTTAAAAAGTTATTCCACCTGCTATACAGAAGAAGAGCTTGAAGCATTAGCCTGGAAAGAAACCAACCGAGATGTGTACCAAGCGTGTGAAGCTTTCATCCATAATTGTAATTCAATGCATTCTCGCGGAGGCGGGCAAGTTCCGTTTGTATCTATTAATTACGGTACCGATACGTCCAAAGCCGGGCGATTGCTCGTAAAAAATATGTTGTTGGCAACGAAAGCCGGACTCGGCAAGGGGGAGACACCGATTTTCCCGATTCAAATTTTTAAAATGAAAAAAGGGATCAATTTCGAGCCCGGAGAACCAAACTATGATTTATATCAACTAGCGCTTGAAACGACAGCAAAACGTTTATTTCCAAACTTTAGTTTTATAGATTCTGCGTTCAATTGCCCATACTATGACGGAACCCCGGAATCGGAAATTGCCTATATGGGTTGCCGTACCCGAGTGATGGCAAATCGTCATGGTGATGAAAATAGTATTCGTCGCGGAAATTTATCTTTTACGTCTATTAATCTTGTAAAAATTGCGCTGACTGCTAAAGATGAATGTGATTATTTTAACATACTGGATCACTATATCAATCTCGTAATTAAACAACTGTTAGAGCGGTTTGATTTTCAGGCAAAAAAGCAGGCAAAGCATTTCCCTTTTTTATATGGTCAGCATATTTGGAAGGATAGCGAAAACTTAAAACCTGACGATGAAGTAGGAGAAGTATTAAAGCATGGAACATTAAGTGTCGGTTTCATTGGATTGGCTGAAGCACTGGTTGCATTAACGGGCAAACATCACGGTGAATCAAAGGAATCCTATCAATTAGGGTATCGCATTGTTCAGCATATGCGAGCAAAAGTAGACGAAGCAAGTGAAAAATACAATTTAAATTTTTCCTTAATTGCGACCCCGGCAGAAGGGTTATCAGGGAAATTTACCCGGAATGATCAAAAGGAGTTTGGGAAAATTCCCGGAGTGACGGACCGGTCCTATTATACGAATTCATTCCATGTCCCTGTTTACTATAAAATCAAGGCGATTGATAAAATAAAAATTGAAGGCTCCTTTCATAAACTATGTAATGGTGGCCATATTACTTATATTGAGTGCGATGGAGATGTTTCCAAGAATATTTATGCATTAGATCGATTAGTAAAAGCCATGGCACAATATGATATTGGCTATGGTGCCATCAATCACCCGGTTGACCAGTGCGGCGTCTGCGGTTATTCGGGAATCATTGATAACGAATGTCCGATTTGCCATAATTCGGATGAAAATAAGATTGGGCGGATTAGACGAATAACCGGTTACTTAGTTGGCGATATGAAAAGATGGAATTCAGCCAAACGTGCAGAAGAAAGCGAAAGGGTTAAACATCAATGAAAGTCATGAATATTATCCATGATTCCGTTGTTGACGGTGAAGGTTTACGGACAGTTATCTTTTTTGCAGGCTGCCCGCACTTCTGCAAGGGATGCCATAATCCGAGAAGTTGGAATATCAATAATGGAACAGAGATGTCAGTTGAAGAAGTAGTTGAGGAAGTGGCCAGTAATCCACTGACCGATGTAACCTTATCCGGCGGGGAACCCTTTTTTCAGGCGGAAGAAGTGTGCAAAGTGGCGAAACGATTAAAGGAATTAGGAAAAAATATATGGATTTATACAGGCTATACATTCGAACAACTCCTTGCATCGCGTGACCCGTATATATATGAATTACTCGGTTATTGCGATGTTCTCGTTGATGGCCCGTTTATTCTGGCAGAAAGGGATTTAACTTTACCATTTCGTGGAAGTAGAAATCAGCGTATAATCGACTTAACGAAACATAAAGTAAAAGTTCCACCAATGAGGGTCTAGCTGCTAAGATGGGATAAATAAGGGTACATAGAAATCACTGATAAGTCAGATGCTAGAGAGGGGACAGGTAAATGGATGAAAGAATACAAAAATTGATTGACTCTGCAAAGACGAAATTTGGGTTAGGTGATTACTACTTAGAAACACATGGCTTTTTTCGTAACGTCAATATTTTTAATGAAACAATCTATACATTTTATAAGGATGGGCGTAAAACCCCTACGCCTTTAGGCTAGGGGATGTAAGCCC
>NZ_JAJCHL010000121.1:0-7206 GCF_020554505.1 Caldibacillus sp. 210928-DFI.2.18 | reverse complement strand
CCATTTTGAGGTGAAAAACGCTCAATTTTGACGACGAAACGCGTTCTCGTCACCAATTTGAGGAGAAGAAAGCCAATTTTTGACGACGAAACGTATTCTCGTCACCATTTTGAGGTGAAAAACGCACTATTTTGGCGACGAGCCTCTTTCTCGTCACCGTTTTTGGTCGGGAAACTTCATTTTTTGGCGACGAGGCCTGTTCTCGTCACCATTTTGAGGTGAAAAACGCTCAATTTTGACGACGAAAGGCATTCTCGTCGCCAATTTGGGGAGAGAAATGCTGTTTTTTGGCGACGAGGCCAATCTCGTTGCTAATTTTGATCGAGTTTACAACGATAAAGTTTCTTGGTATTAGGTGGCTGAACGTTTTCTAATATAATAAGGTTAAAAATGAAAACAGTTTACCAACTCCCATCAATCACTTCCCCTTTTTAAACCCTTCCTGCTCCAAATAGTTTGTAGCGCCATTATAGGTTGGGAATGTACCGTCCAATAGTTCACCGGCAAAGGTATTCCAAAGGTCCAGTTCTGCGTCATACTGGAGTGTCAACGTATTACCGTGCTCATCTTTCCATATTTCTTCATTAAACGGTTTTGCCGATAGCGATTGTATCGATAAGCGAATGATATTGCGCAGTTCTTCTTCGGTAAAGTCCCGAATATTAACCATTCCCTTGTCATCCATTGGATAATCATGAGGGAAAAGTCCTGCATAAACAAAACCATTGCCGTTCGGATGCAAATGATAAACGACTGTCTTTTTTTCTTGGACACTCTCCTCATAATGGAAATTCACTCGTTTTAGCGAAACATCCTTCCTTGTAAGTTCCGGGAAAGATTCAATAATCGCAAGTTTTTCTTCAAATGTAAACATAGGCCCTCCTGAATTTTTTTCTTTTATCATTCCTGTAAAATATAGCACTTAAACATATATTTTAACAATAAATGGAAAATTAAACTATTTTTCACATTAAACTGTAATTTTAAATCAGGCATAATTTTGCCATAGAATATCCTTTCAAATTATTAACAGTGGCTTTCTTTATTATCAATAGTTCATCATTTATCATTATGTTAAAAAACCAAAAAGTAGTTTAAGCTTTAAGTACCATATGATGTGTCATACAAATCATTCCTTCCGCTGAACAGATGCTTACAATGAAAATATTATCGGCTAGACCGGAACCATATTAAGATTTTGCGATGCTGAAATTCTTATCCGGTATCTTCAAATTGAAACTTTAGAAGAAGTTAGTCAAATATTTGATGGAAGGAAGTTTTTAGGTGATCGGCAAAAATGTTTCTCAATTATGTTGGAAAGGATTTGAATAAGCATTGGAGAGAATTTTCAATATAATTCATGCAGAAGACTTCAACCTTGCCCTAACCAATTTGCTATTGACTTTTATTCAAGTAATTACAAAAAGTATTTCGAGGAACTAATATTCACTGAAGAAGAGATAGAAAATTAAATAAGGAAGAATTGGAGAAATTAACCAAGGTGGCGGCAATTATCGAATATATTGGGAACAGGCAACCAAAGGCAAAATTATATGATTGGATTTATTCGGATAAACTAAAACTGGAAGAACCATATACACCCGGATTGGAAAAAGAAACATTTGAAAGGGTTAGAAGGATTATTCAGCACCGAAAGAATTTGCGTCAAGAAATGTCTTTTATGATGAGAAAACCTTGAACCCATTTTAAAAACGGATGGTGCATTTCGCCCATTTAAAATGAGGAAATGCACCTTTGAACAACTAATTCTTAATATTAAAATTCTCTGTTTTTATAGAAAGATAGTGATAATAAATAAGATAGTACGAAAATGAATATAGTTGGTAAAAGAATCACAAATATGGCTTCTATATTCGATAAACTTGATAAGATAAATAGAGACCTTGGATTATGTTCGGTCATATAAGAAATCAATGCTGACCCGCCAAAAATCAGGAGAAAGAATAGCAGTGAATTAATCATTCTCGATTTCAAAAAACCATATTTAAAAATTACCGGAAATGAAATGGAACAATATAAAACAGAAACGATAATTGAACCTGCCATTCCGGTAAGTGAAAAAGGAATAGGTTGCAGCGGTAACTTTAATATATCAACGACTAGATAGATGAGTAAATTTATCAAGATGGCAAAGGCTGCAATTACAATTACAGATAAATATTTAGCCAATACAATTGTATTTCTTTTAATCGGTAAGCTAATTAACATTTTGTCGCTATTATTTTTATCATCTATGGCACTTGAACCTAAAGCCAACAAATAGGTTACACCAAGTACCCCGATTAAAAGTCCGGGTGCACCTATTTTGGAAAAGAAAAGTGAAAAAAACAGAATAAACACAATGGAAAGCAAAACAGATTTTTTTTGAACAAGAAGGTCCTTTTTAATAAGATGATACATTTTGTCCACTCCCTTTCGTGGAAAATAATAAAATATCTTCTAATGTTGGTTTTTCAATCATCACTTGATTCCCAAATCGGTCCAGTAGTTCTTTTTTATCATTATAGAGCCCTTTAAAGCCAAATTTATTTTGTTCGACTCCGATGAAAGAAAGGTTTGTCGCAGTTTCAAGAAATTCTTTATTCCCTTTGACAATGGCATACTGTTCCAACAATTCATCCATTGGTTTGCTTAAGATTATTTCGCCATTATTTATAATGGTGATATAGTCGGCGATTTTTTCCAGATCGGATGTAATGTGTGTAGAGAAAAATATCGCTTTGTTTTCATCTTCCATTAAAGAGCGTAAAATGTGCAATAATTCACTTCGGATCAGAGGATCGAGGCCGGATGTAGGTTCATCCATAATCAGCAGTTCTGCGTGATGGGACAAGGCGATGGCCAGTGAAAACTTCATCTTCATTCCTTTTGATAATTGTTTTATTTGCTTATTTAACGGTAAACTAAACTTTTTCACATATGTTAAAAACGCATTTTCATCCCAATTTTTATAAAATGGACGAATGATATTTTTCATTTCTTTAACGGTTAACTCTTCGTAAAAATGATTTTCGTCATAAACAAACCCGATTTTTTCTTTAATTTGTAGTTCATCTTTTATATGATCGAACCCAAAAATTTTAATTTCGCCGCTATCTTTTTTAATTAAGTTCATGATTAATCTAATGGTTGTGCTTTTTCCTGCACCGTTCGGACCGATAAAACCCATGACAAAGCCACGATCTAAAGAGATATTTATATTTTTTAATGAAAAATCCTTGTAATGTTTGGAGACATTGTTTATTTCCAGAATCTTATTCAAGTTGTTCACCCCTCGTATAAAAGTTCTAAAATTTTTTTCAATTCTTCCAGCGACATCCCGATTAACTTTGCTTCTGTGATTGTCTCGCTCAGTTTTTGTTCGATCATTTTCATTTTGTTTTCTTTTAAAATATTTGCGTTAACTGGTGCGACATAAGAACCTTTCCCTGCAACAGTCACTATAAATCCATCTTTCTCTAATTCGTCATAAGCGCGTTTTGTCGTAATCACACTGATTTCCAGTTCTTTCGCCAAGCTCCTGATGGATGGTAAAGCCTGGCCTTCTTTTAGGTCGCCGGTAAGAATTTGACTTTTGATTTGGTTGATAATTTGTAGATAGATGGGTTCGTTTGCGGAATTTGAAATAATAATATTCACAAAAGAGATCACTTCTTTCGTTATTACTGTATATGTACAGTATATACAGTTTGAGGTAGTATGTCAAACTAAAAATGATCGAACATTTTTATGCAAAACTTGGAGACCGTAAAAGAGTTTTGATACTTATTTCTAGTTAGTTGCCTCATCAAACAGACCACTTTCCATAAAGCAATATTCAACTGTTATGGTACAATATAATAAAAGAATATAATGGATTTCCAAGGGGGTTAAAGTTGATGGATGCAATTAATCAAAGTCCAGAAAAATTAACCTATAAAGAATATGCAACATGGGCGGAAGGAAAAAGATTTGAAGTTTTAGACGGGGTAATTATCAGTATGGATCCATCTGTTTCACCAAAACATCAAGAAGTATCGATGCAACTTTCAATTGAATTTGGTTCTTACCTTCGAGGAAAGTGTTGTAAAGTTTTGCAGGAGATATTGATGTATACTTATTTGAAGACAAAAAAGGGTGGGATAGTGAAAAAGTAAAGAATTGGGTCATACCTGATATGGTTATTGTATGTGACCCGGATAAAATAAAAAAGCACGGAATTGTTGGTGCCCCTGATTTTGCACTTGAAATTCTTTCCCCATCTTCAGCAAAAATTGATCATATGGTCAAAAGATGGGCCTATTCAAAAGCGCGCGTGAAAGAATATTGGATTGTAGATCCGGCCAACCAACTGGTCGAAGTCTATCTATTAAAAGAAGCTGTTTTAGAATTAGAAAATGTCTATACAAAAGAGGACTCAGTCCATGTTCACGTCCTGGAAAATTTAAATATTGATTTAGCCAATATTTTCCCTGAAACATAAAACTTCTTAAACATTATACTTGAAAATGAATCAAAATATAGAAAAGAGACACCGCGAATGAAAAGGGGTGTGTTTTCTAACCCCTTAAATGTACCGAAAATTAAAAATGACAAATTTCGTCGATATGATGAGCCAATATCGAGATAATCCGCTCTTTTGTCAGTCTTGTTGGGTTCAAGATGGCGTGAATAGCCAATCCGTCAATTAATGCACACAATCTCTCCGTTTCCAAATCTTTGTCGATCTCTTTTTTTAGAAATTGCGCCCGATCCAGTGAATCCAACAGCTTTTGAATCCCCTCAAAAATCCCATCATTTTGGCTTTCCCTGTTTCCTTTATTGCGGAAATATAATACAAATTCAAGCCAAACCTCCATTTCAGCTCTTGTCGTTTCATTTGTCGGAACAATTTCCAAAAGCATTTGTAAAATCATTTCCTTTGGCGGCAAGTTTTTTAAAGCAATTTTTTCAACCCGTTCAGCCACTCTCTCTTTCACCAGATCCATCGCGTAAATTAACAATTCTTCTTGGGTGGAGAAATAGTGTCTAAGAGCGCCTAATGATAGCCCCGCTTTCCTAGCAATATTTCGTACTGTCGCCCCTTTCATTCCTTGCTCTAAAATAACTTGCCAAGTCGCTTCAGCAATTGCTTTTTTTCTATTATCATGATCAACAATTTTTGGCATACTATCAGTTTACCATAAAAATTTAAATAATACACTTGTATTAAATAAAAATGTTTGTTATGATTTATTTAGTACATCTGTATTAAAAAACGCTGGTGCCCAGTGTTTGGGAAAAATCGATTTCAAAATTTTCCCCTGTATTTTTATTCTTATTTTGTAAAAAAGGTGATGGAAATGAATTGGATAATTTGGTTAATAATTGCTTGTGAAATCGGCTTTTGGGTTTTTATTTTACTTGGGTTAAGTTTCCGTTATTTATTGAAAAAAGAGAAGCTGGGTTTCATCTTTTTGGCGCTAACACCTGTTGTAGACCTGATCTTGATAATTGCTGCGACTTTCGACCTTTATAGCGGGACGCCGGCAACAAAAGCTCATGCACTCGCAGCTATCTATATTGGTATTTCTGTTGGATTTGGAAAAAGCATGATTCGTTGGGCTGATGAGCATTTTCAGTACTATATCACAAAAACCGGACCAAAACCGGTTAAATTATATGGTTTACAATTTGCCAAACAGAATTTGAAAAGCTGGGGGCGTCATCTTCTTTCGTACTTAATTGGGGCAAGTTTAATTGGAATTATTTACTATTTTATTAATGACTATGAACGGACAAAGGCGCTTATTCAAGTACTGGGGATTTGGTCGCTTGTTTTAATCATTGATTTACTTATTTCCCTTTCCTATTTTGTATTCCCAAGACAACCAGGAAAACCAACAATATAAAACTAGTTCTGTGACATTTAAAAAAACAAGGAAAAGGTTCTCAAGGGCATTTAGGTAAAGCGGTCATTACCCTCCGTAATTTAATGGGGAGATGAATTACCGTCTTTTTTTTTATAATTTACGACTATATCTTGTAGTTATAAATATTTATTACATTGGGTATTTATCATGAATATTATATACTACACGTATAGAGAATAGAGGGAGCAGAATCAAAATAACAATCAAGACAATAATGATGGTAACGACTCTTCTGTTAATAAGGCCCAAACAGATAACAATGTTTCCGATACAAAAGAAAATTGAGGAGAACTGATTCTAGATGCAACTTGTGCACTGTCTGATATTTCCTACCCCACCGATTTTAAACTATTGAACGAAACAAGTGAAAAACTAGATCATATCATTGATGTCTTACATGAACCATTGAAAGGAACTATAAAAAAGCTACGGACTTATTGATAACGAGCAAGAAAAAAATACCTATCGATCGCAAAGTTACGACAGCGGAAACAGATTATCCTTATTGAGGAAATATGAATACAGACAATTTTTGGCTATTCATGAACTTTACCGGAAACAAAAAAATGTACCGGACAAAGACACACCGGATTATTAGCATATCTCAGCCACATGTACGTCCCATCGTCCGAGGCAAAGCAAAAGTAAATGTATGAATTTGGCTCTAAGGTGGCCATCAGCGTAGTAGGTGCCTATACAATGGTTGAACATCTATCATGGGACAATTTCAACGAAGGGCTCACACTACAAGAAACGTTGAGAACTATCGGAAACGTTATGGATATTATCTGGAAGCTGTTCTCGCAGATAAAATCTATCGAACGCGAGATAACCTAACATATTGTAAGGAGCGTGGAATTCGTCTAAGCGGTCCAAGACTTGGACGTCTTTCCAAGGAGGAAGACTATATCCAAAAACAGCTAATAAAAATAGATGCCTCTGAACGAAATGAAGAAGAAGGCAAATTCGGAACAGGCAAGCGTAGTTATGGTCTGGGTCTTATTCGAGCATGCCTAGAAGAAACAAGTGAAACCGTAGTTTGCCTTTAATGTATAGTCATAAACCTTGAGCGAAGGCTAAAGGTTCTTTTGCGCCATTATTTCAGGGAACGAATTCAACGGTTGATTTCATGAACGACTTTCTGTATGTAATTCGTTTAGAAGCCTCCAATTAGCTCACTTTTTTATAAAAGCAGATATTTCCTCAATAAAACTATCGTAACTACCAATAGTATTTGAAACTGGTTCATCGCAGTTTAGTATGGAAAAAAACTGTCAACAATAATACTACCAAT
>NZ_JAJCHL010000120.1:0-7274 GCF_020554505.1 Caldibacillus sp. 210928-DFI.2.18 | reverse complement strand
GACTTAAATGGTTTATTAAAACGCTTTGTCTTGTTCAGTTTTCAAGGTTCAATTTTTAGCGACAATAATTATTTTATCATCTATCAATAACTTTGTCAACAGTTTTTATTTTCACCCGAATAATTATTTAATTCATATCCCATATTATTTCGGGCGACTTTTATAATATACCACCTGATAATAACTATGTCAACAATTTTTTGCTAATTATATACTTACAATGTACCAATTTTTCCAGATTAAAATTAGGGGTTGTTTGAACGATAGAGGCTTTTTGTATCAAAGCTCAAGCCATAAACTTCGGTATAAATGGCAAGAATTTCCAAGAAAATGCTAATTATCCGTACACCTGAATTTTTAATTTCTTTATGAGAATCACGTTCACTTATATTCAAGCTTTTCACTTATAAATTGCCATAAATAATATCAAAATCTTCCGTTTAGCATCCCCTGATTAGCAATAAAAGGTTTTACGAAATTTTTATACTGAACAAGCTATTATTTGCATTTAAAATCATATCTTGTATTTTAAACGTTAGTTCTTTTGAAAACCGGGCTTAGGTGTTGACCGGAGTATTCTTCATAAAAAGTAATGTATTGCATTTTTGATAAAAGTTGCTTCATTTTTGATACTTACCTGTTTTATTTAGCCAGTTTTCTACAAATATTTCGTTGTCTTATCCACATTTTTGCTTATGAATATTTTCGCTTTTTCGGATGTCGATTATCTCTATCCTAAAGGGTACAAACAAGTCTACAAATATTCTCAGCTTGTTTTTCTAGAGCCACGTTTAACAATAACTTAAGGGACTAGTCCACATATATGGTCATTTTTTATACGTCGATGTGTCTCCACATATTTCGATTTTTCCCCGAATACAGACTAAGATGTGACAACTTTCTAGTTTTGAATATCATATTGAATTTTTTTACTTACCTTGCCTGATTCTGATTTTGTATTATATGTTGCTTTTCGAATATATGGTATACATTCATTCGGTGGGGCAATTCTTTTAAATAATGAAAATAAAATATGATACCTTTCCTCCATTCCTCTCTTTACAACATGGTTAATCCGTTCATCGGAAAAATCAAATAATATTTCGTCCATCTCCCTTTTTAACATATACATAAGTTCCTCTACTTCCTTATGATTTACTAGCAGTCCAATCATAATCCACCTCATCAGTTAATATTATTCTGTACTTGTTATTATTTGCCCTTTTCATGATTTTATGATATTCCCATATTACTTTTTATAAAGAATAAGGAATTTATCCTTCCCTGACATAATTCTTTTTGTCCAAGCATACTTTTGAGTAGACAAGTTAGGAGGGTGCCTTATGAATTATTTTTTTGTCCTGAATGGGAAAAAATTAAAGCAGTTGACCATCATCATTCTTACATCTTTTGTTTCTGCCTGGTTTCTCTATATTCAAAACTTCTCCTTTGGTGTGTTTTCTACTTCGGATGGTCCAAAGGCAATATATAAAGGAAAAAACGGTGTGGCATTGACCTTCAATATTAGTTGGGGAAATACAAAGGCGGAACCAATTATTGACCTTTTGGTGGAGAATAATGTAAAATCGGCAACTTTTTTCTTGTCCGGATCTTGGGCAGAACAACACCCGAATATAGTGGAAAAAATTGTCAAAGCAGGTTATGATATTGGTTTATTAGGCTATGATTATTTGGAATATGATGATATTGAAGACGTTAAAATTCGACAAGATCTTTTAAAAGCAGAAGAAGCAATGAAAAAATTGAATGTAAAACATAAAAAATTGGTACGTGCACCATCCGGTCATTTTGACAGCCGTTTTGTTAAAATTGCTGATCAGCTTGGGTACTCTGTTGTCCATTGGAGTATTGATTCAAAGGATTGGAAAAACCCGGGTGTAACGAAAATTGTCGAGAATGTATCTCAAGCCAAAAAGGGAGACATCATTTTATTCCATGCATCAGATTCTGCAAAACAGACTGCGGTTGCTTTACCGGAAATCATTAATTTGCTAAAAAATAAACATTTATCATTAACAACTGTATCGGATATGTTAATTGAAGGGAATACAAATACTAAGGAAATTGAATGATGAACCGTGTACTTGTTACTGCTTAATTTCCAATGCGCCGGTTTATTTAAAAGGTTCTGCCAACTATATAAGTTCTTATAATTCACACAATCGTTTATATTAAAAACAAACGAATTGAATGGAATAAACATCGGTTATTTCGAAAACGTTCCTATTTTACACCAAAAGAATTGAAGTCATGGAATAAGCACCTGTTGTAATATCCGAAAATGCCGGCGTTTTAAACAAAAAATTAGTAAGAGCTGCTCGTATAGATATATATCATTTCCTGCAGCTCCTTATACATGTTTGCGACTTTAGGCTATTTAACCCTAAAAAGTAAATTCCGTTACCCCCAACGCCATATTCACCCATAATTCAATTAACCACGTCCACCGCAGCCTTCCACGCTATTTATGCACGGTCATTTGTTGTTCTTTTCTTATTACCGGTCTTTCTACTTTTGAACGCTCAATATACTTGGGCAGCATTAACAGTTGATAGGCATTACAAATTAATAAAGGATAAAGCATTAAATAGAGCCAATCATGATTGTTTACCCTTAGGACAGGTACCCATTCGATAATAGTAACACAAACCATGAAAAATAACCCTGGAACAAAAGCGTGCTTATCCGACTGTTTCGCCTTTAAGTAAGCGATAACAATTCCGATTAGTAATAAGAATAATGCTACCAATAAATAAGGCCAGATACTTTCATTTTCACCGGCAAACTCTTTATAACGAAAGTAAATAAAATCAAATAATACAAAGGCAATCACAACGAGCTGGACCGGATTCCACAGCGATCGAAAAAAACCTAATCCAAACCGGTGAATAGTTAAGTAGGCAAAATACCCCATCTGACTGATTACACTAAAAATGAAGCCAACTCCCAAAAGCCAGATTGCTATTGAAATAATTTCCAATATGTCAAAATCAAGGAAAAGCGGTTCATATTTTTCCCACTGGACCGCAAAACCGGTAAAAATGGTAATAACTCCACCTAATAGTAACGTATGTATAAAAAATCGAACCCAATTTCTTGAATTCATAAACTTGCCCCCTTGTTCAACTAAATGCCCCGTTAATTTTTAATTTTTCTAAAATAATTTGTAACCTTATTTTATCAACCAAATCATGAAAAATCTACCCTTTCTCCTTAAGTATATTTTATTAGGAAAATCAACATTCTAATGAATAGAAAAAGGATGAAAGGAGCTACAAATATGTATAAGAAGCAAATTATTCCGCTCCTATTTGTTTGTTTTTTCATATTGGCCGGATGCTCAACGCAAGCTCAGGGTGCAGAAGAATTGGATTATGACCAAACCAAAAAGATGGTTGTTGATATTTTAAAAACCGATGATGGGAAAAAAGCGTTAAAAGACGTATTAGCAGAAGAACCATTTAAATCACAACTTGTCATGGATAACACTGCTGTGAATGATGCGATAAAAACTACATTATTATCGGATGATGGAAAAGAATTTTGGAAATCTGCCTTTAAAGATCCGGAATTTTCCAAGGCATTTGCTGATAGCATGGCAGAAGAAAATCAAGCGGTATTAAAAAGCTTGTTAAACGATCCGGAATATCGGTCTAAATTAATTGAAGTTTTACATGATCCGGAATTAGAAAAAGAACTGGCGGATCTCTTAAAAAGTAATGAATACCGAAAACATTTGAAAAGCGTCATATCCGAGACATTCGAAAGTCCTGAATACCAGGCAAAAATCCAGGAAATTTTACAAAAGGCCGCAAAAGAAGGAAAAAAATAAAGGATCTACTGAATTTTTAATCCGCGGGTCATTTCCCCCGCGAATTATTTATTGAACCAATCGGACACATGCGGGCACTCATCTTTCTGTGTGCATTTTTGATTTACCATGGATTTAGTTGAACCCATCGGACCTGTCTTATTAAGCAAAAAACTTGGCGGGTTTCCAGACCGCCGTTATGATCAGGTAAAAGGCTGAACATCTGAATTGTTCAGCCTTTTTAGCTATTTATTATTCTCAAGTAAATCGATAATTTTTTCTGCAATTTTAAAATAAATTTTCCCAATCGGATGCTTTATTTGATAAACGGATGGTGCAAATTCCTCGTCACTCCAGTCAGGTTGACCAAGAGGAATCTTTCCAAGTAAAGGTACCTTTAATTCTTCTGCTAATTTTTCGCCTCCACCGTGACCGAAAATATATTCTTTTTCTCCGGTTTTCTGACTTTCAAAGTAGGACATGTTCTCAATGACACCAATGACATCATGGTTCGTTGTAATAGCCATCGCACCCGCTCTTGCTGCAACAAAGGCTGCTGTCGGATGCGGGGTCGTTACAATGATTTCTTTACAAGTCGGTAACATTTGGTGAACATCAAGGGCCACGTCACCAGTTCCCGGAGGTAAGTCAAGCAGTAAATAATCGAAATCCTCCCCCCACTCAACCTCTTTGAAGAAACTCGTCAACATTTTTCCAAGCATCGGACCGCGCCAAATGACCGGTGCATTATCTTCAACGAAAAAGGCCATGGAAATGACTTTAACACCAAATCGATCGACCGGAATAATTTTATCCCCGCGAACTACCGGTCGGTCAATGATTCCCATCATATCCGGAACACTGAAACCGTAAATATCTGCATCAATCAACCCGACTTTTTTGCCGAGTCTGGCCAGTGAGACCGCCAAGTTGACCGAAACGGTTGATTTTCCGACGCCGCCTTTTCCACTGGCAATAGCAATGACCGTCGTATTTTTGCTCGGGGCTAAACCGATATTTTCCCCTGCTTCCGGATATAATTTTTCAATGACCTCATCCGGCAATTGAGTAAAGCGCAAACCAACTGTTGCAAACCCGGCATCTTTAAGCGCTTTAACCACATTTGATTGCAGTTGAATTTGCTCCCCGGTCCCGGTTTTTGCAATCGCCAACTTGACACTGACATGTTGCTTTTCTTCTTTTATCTTAATTTCAACAATGCCATTTGTTTCTTTTAATGTCTTATGTAAAAATGGATCTTCCATCTTTTCCAATAGTTCTCTGACTTGATTTTCTGAAAGCATCTCTTCGCCACCCTTTTTAACAAGTTGTCCCTTCTATTATAAGCTAAATCACACAAATAGAGAAACCCTTTGCAATTGACAAAGGGCTATTGTTACGTAAAGTTATAAATTTCCAGCAAGGATACTTGAATTTGCTTGTTGCAGGTAATTTTAAGTTTTAAGTAACAGCGCTCAAAGAAAGCATCAAAGGAATAGATAACAGCCGAAAAAAATTTTCGTTTTCGATGAACAAGGAAAGCTTCGCGGGAAAACACCGCAGCCGAAAAAATTTTATATTTTCTCGGTGACAAGAGAGGCTTCGGTAGCATTACCTCGTAAGCGAAAATGTTTTTTCGCTTACGACGGCTCTCTTCTCGCCAAAGGCTCCCCTGTTTTCATTATTTAATCGTCCTCTTTTTCTTTTTCCATTTTTACTTTATGTTCTCTTTCCTCAGTAAAATAACGAATAATTCCTTCATAAATCGATGCTGCTACTTTTTCTTGATATTCTTCCGATAATAATTTTTCCCGTTCTGCCGGATTTGACAGGAAACCTACTTCAACTAGGACACCCGGTTTTTTTGCTTTTTTCATTAAATAAACATGACTGATGGATTTCGCCTCTCGTTTTGTATCTAAAATTTCCCGTAGCCTTTCTTGAATCATCTCAGCAGCAATTTTATTTTCAATATATTTTTCATGATAAAAGGTTTGAGCACCGTACCATCTTGATGACGGAATCGAGTTCAGGTGAATGCTTATAAAATAGTCCGCTTTTGATTCATTGATTAATTCTACACGGCGATGCAAGTCTTCGGTTTTTCTCCTGCTCAATCCCTTTGTATCTTCATCAGCAAGGTCAATATCCTTTTCCCGGGTCATTAACACGAGCGCACCTTGTTGTTGCAAATAATCCCGTAGCATCTTTGAAATCGATAATGCAATATCTTTTTCAACTGCTTCTCCATTTTCCGCTCCCCCATCTACACCACCATGTCCGGGGTCAATATAAATAATTTTGCCTGTCAAAGGGAGATTCCAAGCATCCCATGCATTTCGCTCCAAAAACCGTTCTTGTATAAGATAAATGAAAAAACCAATGGCTACCGATAATATACTGATGAATACCCATTTTTTCTTCATAATATTCCCCCTTGCCTGTCACATACATTATATGGACAAGAGCAAGGGATTAGAACATCAATTTGCAAGTTGGAACCTAATGAAGCCGCATTTTATACTTCATTTTCCCTTTCACAAATCCTTCCATAAACCAATGATCAACAAAAGCATCACATTGACTTTCTAATCTTTCCTCATTTTGTTCATCAAGCTTTGCTCCCCAATAAGCGATAAAATCCTGCAACGCTTTCGAGAAATTCCTTCTTTCTTCAAGAGAAGAGGCTTTTACTTCTTCAATCGGCTTTCCGTAATATCCTAAGCGGCTGTAACTGCTTCCCAACAAATATACTTCAAGTGCCACATCATAACACCCCTCTTCAATCACTTGATCAAAGAGCAGTCCACTGTTTGTAAGCAATCCGGCAAAATAATTTTGTACACTCTTTTTTAATATAGCAAGCGATAATTCCCGCAAAACGCTACGTTCAAACTTAATCTGTCTTTCTCTGCGTCTTGTCAAAAACGACGTATCTATATTCGTTTCGATGTCCAAGTGTCATTCCCCCTTTGTTATATTGTTTACACGATGAATCGGGGAATCACCATAGAACTTATGGTACGGATGGGGGAAATTACCAATCTTTTATACCAAAAGGGTTGCAGTCGACTAAAAACGTATATAATGGGAAATGCTACTTTGGCTAAATGCGTCGTGCCTCACCAAGTTTCCTTACTGTTCATTTTCGGTCGATCAATGGCTTCTCCGTGCAAAATCAACAAAACGAAACTTATCCAGTCGATGTCGTGACTCCGTGTATTGAAATAAGTTGGCATTATCTAAGTACACATAGTTTTTTACAACAACAATATGTTTGTCATCCTGTAAATCCAAAAATATTCGGTCTTCCGCTGTTGTTTCGTCTACAAAAAACTCCTTTTTAGCAAAACTGATTTTTAATCCTAAATCTTGCTCTAAATATTCTTGAACTACCACTAGGCTAAAGCCGTAGTGGATTCCTAAGTACAGAGTTCTACCG
>NZ_JAJCHL010000012.1:0-55161 GCF_020554505.1 Caldibacillus sp. 210928-DFI.2.18 | reverse complement strand
GCTCAAAAAGACGACGAGAAGGGTCCTCGTCGTCAAAAACGAGCAATTTCCGGCTCAAAGTGGTGACGAGAAAGAGTCTCGTCGCCAAAATAAGGTGTTTCTCGCGTCAAACTGGTCGAGCCGGTCTCTCATCTTTATTCATCAGTTACCCGTTCTTCCGATATTCCAACGGTGTCATTTCCGTTTTCCGCTTGAACAGCCGGTTGAAATAAGGGGTGTCTTCAATGCCGACCTCATAAGCTATTTCCTTTACGCTTTTATTGGTATAACGAAGCAGGCTTTTTGCTATGTTAATTCGAAAATTAATTAAATATTCAATCGGTGGAATCCCAATAAAATGAGTAAATTCCTTGCTTAATTGAAATTTATTTAAACTACACATATGCTCTAGATCTTGTAAACTAATTTTCTTCTTAAAATTGTCTTCCAAATAATTTTTTATTTGTAAAATATAGTCCGGGATATTTTTTTCCTCAAAACCAAGATCATATTTTTGCATCAAGATTTCATTTAACATTTCATGGATTAACAACGAAATTTGAAATTCTGTTTTGGCATTACGCGTTTGTTGCAAGTCCATGATTTCTTTGATGATCTTATGGATCCGATCGTTTTTGGCCTTAAAAACATTACTGCCGTTTTTTATATATTCTTCATAAAAGGCCTCAACATTCGGACCGTAAAAATGAATCCAGTCCATCTCCCATGGTTCATCACTGACAGTCGCGTAATGCTGATAATTCATACAATCAATAAAAAAAATATCATCTTTTTCAATCGTATACACCTGCCCTTGATAGCGGAGCCGCCCTTTCCCGCCAAAAGTAAACTTCAATAAATATGACTTCAAGTTTTGTCTCTCCGTAAAATAAGGTTTCATTGCCTTAAAATGGCCGATCTCCTGAATATAGTAAAATAGTTGTTTTGCCCGTGTAGAAGGAGTATTAAAGATTCGAATGGAATCATCCGTCCATGAATGATCTGCTTTTTCCCAATATTTCTCCATAATAATCACTACTCCAATTTTCCTTTTTCCTCATTATGCCACAACATTTCTAACTTACCAAGATAGTACAATAAAATACCAATAATGTATCATGATTTTTCTTTTGATAACGTTTACGATATTTGTGTAGGAAGAAAACAATTCAAAAAACAAGATATTAATCAAAACTATGATCCTTGGAAAGAAAGTACAATTAAAGTTGTCGAAAGGAGTGAATGAACAGGTGATGCGAAATTATCTTGCAGTTGATATTGGGGCTTCAAGCGGCCGATTGATTTTAGGAAATGTTCGAGACGGTAAAATCGAAATTCAAGAAATCCATCGCTTCAAAAATGGTTTTTCAAAAACAGACGGACATTACCGCTGGGATATCGACAAATTGATTAACGAAATTTTCATCGGATTAGAAAAAGTAAAAAAAGCGGGTATCAATGAATGCGTTTTAGGAATTGACACATGGGCAGTTGATTATGTACTGATCGATAAATCCGGAAAAAAACTTGCTGATCCGGTAAGTTATCGTGATACAAGGACAATCGGTGCTATTGATAAATTAACATCAACCTATCCGAAACAGTATATTTATGAAAAAACCGGAATTCAGTTTCTTGAATTCAATACACTTTACCAACTATATACAGAAGATAAAGAGTTACTTAAACTGGCAGACAAAATTTTACTCATTCCCGACTATATCGGATACGTTCTTACCGGAAAAGCCGTCAGTGAAGTAACCAATTCTTCGACAACACAAATGCTGAATTTACGTGAAAAATTGTTTGATACAGATTTACTCAACCATGTACATGTAACTGAGGACAAATTTGCTCCCCTTGTAGAGTCAGGAACTTCGCTGGGTGGGATAAAGGAAGAATGGTATGAAAAATATGACCTTCCAAAGTGCGAAGTGATTGCTGTTGCTTCCCATGATACCGCATCAGCCGTACTTGGAACTCCGGGGTTCGGTGATAACTGGGCTTTCCTGAGCAGCGGAACTTGGTCACTGCTTGGCATGGAATTAACGGTCCCAAATACAAGTGAGGTAGCCTACAAAGAAAATTATACGAATGAATGGGGCGCATATGGCACATACCGTTTTTTGAAAAATATTATGGGACTGTGGATTGTCCAAGAAATTGCCAGAAATTTTGACTACACATACAGTTTTGCCGAAATGGCCGAGCAAGCAGAAAAATGCGAACCTTTTCAACAATTTATCGATGTCAATGATCAACGTTTTAACAACCCGGAAAATATGGTAAAAGAAATTCAAAATTATTGCATGGAAACCGGGCAAAAAGTACCGGAGACAATTGGCGAATTGACGAACTGTATTTATAGTAATTTAGCACTTTGTTATGCAATTGAGTTGGAAAAACTTAGGCGTATTACAGATCGGTCAGTGCAGGACTTGCATATTGTCGGTGGCGGCAGCAATGTTCATTTTTTAAATCAACTGACAGCAAATCTGGCAAATATTCATGTCTATGCCGGTCCGTCGGAAGCGACCGCAATAGGGAATCTACTCGTTCAAATGATTTCAAAAAACGAAATTTCAAATATAAAAGAAGCAAGAGCAATGACAAGGCAATCATTTGAAATGACCACATATAAACCGCAAGACGGAAACTGGCAAGAAGTCATTGTCGACTACAAACAATTTTTACATTCTATTAAAAAACATTGAAAGAGGGTTGCAAATAATGGCAAATCAAGACCAAATTGTCCGCAATTATGAAGTTGCAAAAGAACGATATGCAGAAATCGGTGTAGATACGGAAGAAGCATTAAAAAAATTACAGGATATGAAAATTTCCGTCCATTGCTGGCAAGGTGATGACGTAAAAGGCTTTTTAAACCCGAACGGCGAACTGACCGGTGGAATTATGGCAACCGGCAATTACCCGGGAGCAGCACGGACACCGGAGCAATTACGGCAAGATTTAGAAAAAGCGTATTCTTTAATTCCGGGCAAACATAAATTAAACCTTCATTCGATTTATCTTGATACAGACGGGAAAGTAGATTTAAACGAAATCGAACCGAAGCATTTTACAGCTTGGGTTGATTGGGCAAAAGAACAAGGTTTAGGACTTGATTTTAACCCGACATTTTTCTCCCATCCAATGTATAAAGACGGATTTACCCTTGCGTCTCCGGACAAGGAAGTTCGTGATTTTTGGGTTGAACATGGGAAACGTACTCGAAAAATCGCCGAATACTTCGGGAAAGAAATCGGTCAAACAAGCATTAACAATTTTTGGATTCCGGATGGTTTTAAAGACAATCCCGTTGATACTTTGGCACCAAGACAACGGTTAATGGAAGCATTGGATGAAATTTTTGCCGAACAATTAAATGAAGACTTTACCCAAGAAGCGGTTGAAAGTAAATTATTCGGTATTGGAGCTGAAGCTTATACGGTCGGTTCCCATGAATTTTACATGGGTTACGGGATTTCCAGAAATAAACTTGTCTGCTTAGACGCCGGACATTTTCATCCAACTGAAGTGATTTCTAATAAACTAAGTGCACTTTCCTTATTCAGTAAAGGAATTTTGCTTCATGTCAGCCGTCCGGTACGTTGGGACAGTGACCATGTTGTTATTATGGATGATGAATTACAAGCTATTGCCAGGGAAATTGTCCGCAATAATTTACTGGAAAGAACCAATATCGGACTGGATTTCTTTGATGCTACCATCAACCGAATTGCAGCATGGGTCATCGGGACAAGAAACACACAAAAAGCATTGTTAAGAGCATTGCTTGAACCTACAGCATTTTTAAAACAAAAAGAATTAGAAGGTGACTTTACAACACGGTTAGCGTATACAGAAGAATTAAAAGACTTCCCGTTTGGTGATGTTTGGAACTACTTCTGTGTAAAAAATAATGTACCTGTCGGATTCGATTGGTTTAAAGAAGTACAACAATATGAAAAAGAAATTCTTTTAAATAGAGCATAATTTTTTGGCAGCAAGAATGGAAGGAGTATATACGATGACAAAATTGAATATAATTGACGCATCATTTACACAAGAAATGATGAAAGTAACAGCAAATATGTATCGCCTTGGTTGGGATGAAAGAAATGGCGGAAACATTAGCTATCTTTTAACGGAAGAAGAAGTGGCGGCATATTTAGATATTGAAAAAGTGGTTCGGACAATCCCGATGCAATTTGATGGAAAAGAATTGGCCGGTAAATATTTTATCGTTACGGGATCCGGTAAATATTTTAAAAATGTCATTGATGATCCGGCTGTAAACCTTGGTGTTATCCGTGTTGCAGCAGATGGAAAAAATCTTGAATTATTATGGGGCTTAGAAGATGGCGGAAGACCGACAAGTGAATTGCCTTCTCACTTTATGAGCCATATTGCCCGGATGAAAGTCGATCCGGAAAATCGAATCGTTATGCATACTCATGCGACTCACCTGTTGGCAATGACATTTACCCATCCATTAGAAGAAAAAGCATTAACTCGGACATTATGGCAAATGTGTACCGAATGTCTTGTTGTCTTTCCTGAAGGGGTGGGAATTATTCCTTGGCTCGTTCCTGGCACAAACGAAATTGGTGAAGCAACCGCAGCCAAAATGCATGAATTTCATCTGGTGATTTGGCCGTTTCATGGTATTTACGGTGCCGGTCGTAATATGGATGAGGTGTTTGGCCTCATTGAAACGGCAGAAAAAGCGGCAAAAGTATACACCTATGTGCAAGCTCAAGGTGGTGCGAAACAAGCCATCACCGATCAGCAATTGAAAGACTTGGCTGATGCTTTTGGCGTTACACCGAGGGAAGGTTTTTTAGAGCTTTAATTTGATGAAAAATTCTGAACGCCCGTCCGTACAAACGAATTTCGGGTTGTTCCTTTGAAAATTTTCCAAACGAGTAAGCCCGCTTCTTTAGTGGTGGGAGTTGTCAGAAATAGCTCTATTCGTATGATAAACCGAAATGATTTATGTTCAGGAAAATCCCGAATCCCGGTTCTTTATATGCCGGTCCTTTTTTCGGGATTTACCTATCAACATATATGTGAAAATAATCACAAGGAGGAAACGCAAATGGCAAACAGAATCATCTTAAACGAAACATCCTATCATGGAAAAGGTGCAATCGAACATATCCCGACAGAAGCTGTAAAAAGGGGATTCAAAAAAGCATTGATTGTCACAGACGCTGATTTAGTCAAATTTCATGTTGTCAGTAAAATTACCGATTTATTAAATGCGAGCTGCTTAGCCTATGAAGTTTTTGACCAAACGCTACCAAACCCAACCATTGCTGTTGTAAAAGCAGGAGTGGAAGCTTATAAACAAGCAGAAGCAGATTACATCATTGCTATCGGTGGCGGTTCACCAATCGATACGGCAAAAGCAATCGGAATTATCATAACAAACCCTGAACATGCGGATGTGTTAAGTCTTGAAGGAGATCCGGGAACAAGAAATCCAAGTGCACCAATTTTTGCTATCCCGACAACTTCCGGAACAGCTTCGGAAGTAACAATCAATTATGTGATTACCGATGAAAATAACCACCTTAAATTTGTATGTGTGGACGCCCATGATATTCCGGTTGTCGCATTCGTTGACAGTGACATGATGATGTCGATGCCAAAGAGACTTGCTGCCGCAACCGGAATGGATGCATTAACTCATGCAATTGAAGGATACATCACAAAAGGAGCTTGGGAACTTACAGACATGTTCCATCTTAAAGCGATTGAAATCATTAGCCGTTCGCTGCGTGCATCGGTTGCCGGTGATGTAATAGGTGATATAATAGGAAAAAAGGAGGGGAGAAGGGTTTATGGATGTAGAGTTATTGCAAGCTTTACGAACCGTAATAAAAGAAGAAATCGAGCCTGTTAAAAAAGATTTAGAGAATGTTAAACAGGGTTTAGAGAATGTTAAATAGGGTTTAGAGAATGTTAAACAGGAATTGCTGGTTGAAATCAGACAAGTTAAGCAACAGATAATTAAAGATATTTCTACAAGTCTTAGTCAGTATTCGAAAAATTTAGAAGAATATGTTGATAACAAAACAGAAGTATTAAATAAAAGAGTTTATAAGCTTGAAGTTGAGATGGAGCGGATAAGCCAACAATAAAAAAGCCAATGAAGGCTTTATTTTTTTTGCTAATAAAGTGTAAAGTCAATTTCACAAATGCCTTTAGAAGCTTTAATTATTTTCATGCATCTTGGATAAAAATGCTTTAAGCCCCGAAATTAACCGGAGCTTAAAGAATTGAGAGTTATCTATAACCTAAAAATGATTTTGTTACCATGCAAAAACTTTTTTAATCCCAGGAGGTACAGGTGTTTCACCATAAATCTGTGCCTTTTCCAGAATTGTTGTACTATTGTCGGTGTGTTCAATCATGCATATTCAATCTTGTTCATCCCCAGAGGTCGGAGTTTTAATTTTTAGTAAGTCAATTTTTGATAGTACAGAAATCCTCATTGGAATTATAGGTAATGGAATTATTTTGTAAATAGCATTTTCCGTCTCTAGGATTAAACCACCATATTTGTAAATCTTTGCCAATTGTCCAGTTTGATTTGAGTGTTTTTTCTCCACCAGTTGGAAAATAATTACAGGCAAATTTTCCGTTTTTCTCAACACATGCTTGTTTATGTTCATCTATACTCGTTTCAACTCTTGAATTTACTCTGTTAAAAGATCTTGACAAGGAACACATTGACTTAAATCTCTTGATAGCAAAAAGAAGTTTAATCATACAAATGAACATCCCAACGATTGCCACAATATGGGTCAACTGGGTTAATTCCTTTAAATGCTGAATTTCCCATCATTTTTTCCACGATCGCATCGACTGTATATGTGTTGTCCGAGTATCCATTGATGAATGTAGATACGTACGGGACATCGATTAAATGATATGGATTTGCCAGGGAAACGAATACGGTCGGAATGTCTTTAGAGAACCATGGTGAATCGATGGCAATGAATGGATTGAAGTTAAGTCGCACTTGAGTACGATTGCTCTTCGTCCTTTCAACGGCTACGAATAGAGCTAAATCAAAATTCTCCTTCAAATCTTGTATCGATTGGTCTGCTTTTTCGAAACCGTAAGTTCGTACGTCTTGTACTTGAACAATAAATCCTTTTTTCTCTAAGCTTTCCTTGAAATACTGAATGATTTGTTCGTCTGCCGGTACTCCGAGTGGCATTAAATAAATTCGTTTATGCTTATCCTTTGTTATCGGAAGGATGTTTTCGTGGTCACGAACAAGTGTAACGCAGCGATCAGCAAGGTCTTTGGCAGCTTGGACATGCTCCTCACAGCCAACCACACCATCAACACTTGGTACTAATTCTTTCTTTTTATGGAGACCGAGGGATGCTTTTACACCAAGAATTCTTCTTACTGCATCTTCCAAACGTTCCTCACTGACAATGCCTTCCTTGAGGCTTTGTCTTAAAAATTGTAAATCTTCATCATAATTCCGATTAAATAAAATCATATCGCAGCCGGAAGCCAGTGCGAGCGGAATGGCATGTTCCCGTTTTACATCAGTTCCGAAGCCGACCATTGGTGTCGCATCAGTTGTAATCATGCCATTAAAACCTAATTCTTCTCTTAGCAAATCTTGCAACAACTCTGGTGATAATGTGGCCGACTTAATTTCTTTATCCGGCACACCTTTTGAGCGTGAATACGCGGGAAATGCAATATGGCCGACCATGACGGTATGTGCCCCGTCCTCTATTAAGGTCCGATAAATTTTTCCGTACGTGTCCATCCATTCCTCAACAGAAAGGGTATTATAGGTGACATGCAAATGCTGATCACGTTCGTCCACACCGTCCCCTGGAAAATGCTTAATACTGACAGCACCGCCGGACAGGTCGAATCCTTTTTTATAGGCACGAGCCATCTGTAAAACTCGTTCGGGGTCGGAACCGTATGTGCGCAAATTTGTAATCGGGTTCCGCCAGTTCATATCGATATCGACAATCGGTGCAAATTGAATCCGTCTTACATCTGGAGAAAGTAGAAATAGATGGGGAAGAAGTATATTTATTTAATTATACGATAGACGATTCGAAATTTACCTTTATCGAAGACAGTATTGTAATTACCCAACAGCCTTATGAATCATATATCCCGCTTCACATGCATGAATTTATTGAATTGAATTGAATTATGTATATCAAGGTCAATGTACAGTTGAGATTGATTCCAGACCTATTCATTTAAAAGAGGGCTCTTTTATAATGATTGATAAGAAGACTCCTCATTTAGTAAAAGAAACAACCAAAAATGACATAATAAAGAATATTACATTAAAGAGGGACTACCTTTCGCCGGCATTTTTAAGTCGATTATCCACTTAAAGTATCATTTCAAATTTTTTAGTTAATTCATTATTGGATAAACGTAAAAGTAACCGCTATTTACTGTTTAATACCGGACATAACCGGAAAATTGCGGATATTGTAAATCAAATTATGTGCGAATACTTCGATAAAGGTTTGTATGCGGATGAAATTATCAACTCGTATTTGATTATTTTATTTTCTGAACTGATTCGGAACAATGAAATAGTTGCGAAATATACGATTCAGTCTGAACAAAACAACGCTTCACTGATCGCCTTCCTGCAGTACATCGAGGAAAATTATAAGGACTGTACATTAACGAGTATGGCTGAACAATTTAATTTTCATCCGAATTATTTATCGAACTTGTTGAAAAAAGGGACGGGTAAATCGTTCAAAGATTTGTTGCAGCTGCAAAAAATTAATAAAGCAGCAATGATTTTGATGAACTCCGATTTACCTATCCCGGAAGTTGTAGAAGAAGTTGGTTATTCCAGTGTTACCTTTTTCTATAAAAAATTTAAAGAGATTTTCCATATGACTCCTTACGAATTCAGGAAAAAGAACAATTTTCAGTAGTCAGTTCAAAAGTAAGGGCGCCACTTCATCAGAGGAGGTTTCATCTGTAGAACAAATTTTGAAGTCGACCTTCATATTCCCGGGTGGTTGCCAACCCTTTTTAAAAAAAGACCGGTCCCTTTGAAAATTAAAGGAACCAGTCCCTGAAATTAGGGAGGAAATTAAATCACCCCTTGCGAAATCATCGCTTCAGCAACTTTTTTGAAGCCGGCGATGTTGGCACCGACCATTAAGTTACCGGGATGACCGTATTCAACACTAGCTTCCATGCTTGCTTGATATATATTGTGCATGATTTGTTGCAGTTTTTGATCAACTTCATCAAAAGTCCAAGACAAGCGCATGCTGTTTTGAGACATCTCTAAGGCGGAGACGGCAACCCCACCGGCATTGGCAGCTTTTGCCGGTCCATACAAGATACCATTATTTAAATAAACATTGATTGCTTCAATTGTGGATGGCATATTGGCACCTTCTGCAACAGCTTTCACACCATTGGTGACAAGCGTTTTTGCTGATTCTTCATCAATTTCATTTTGGGTCGCACAAGGAAGGGCAATATCACAAGGAATCGACCAGATTCCAGTACATCCATCATAGTATTCAGCATTCGGATGGAAATCAACATATTCTTTAATCCGTTTGCATTCTACCTCTTTCAAACGTTTTACCGTGTCAAGATTAATTCCATCCGGATCATACACATAGCCGTTGGAATCACTGCAGGCAACAACTTTTGCACCGAATTGCTGTGCTTTTTCAATGGCATAAATGGACACATTACCTGAACCGGAAACGACAACAGTTGAACCGTTAAAATCGAGTCCCTTTTCTCTTAACATTTCTTGAGTAAAATAGACAAGACCATAACCTGTTGCCTCTTTACGGACGATGCTTCCGCCAAATCCAAGGCTCTTGCCGGTTAGGACACCTGCTTCAAAAGCACCACGTAATTTTTTATATTGTCCAAATAAGAAGCCGATTTCTCTCGCCCCCACACCGATATCACCGGCAGGAACATCCACATCTGGTCCGATATAGCGATATAATTCAGACATAAAGCTTTGGCAAAAACGCATAATTTCAGCATCGGATTTTCCTTTAGGATCAAAATCCGAACCGCCTTTTCCACCGCCAATTGGTTGTCCGGTTAAAGCATTTTTAAATATTTGTTCGAAACCTAAAAACTTAATAATGCTCCCATTTACAGAAGGATGGAAACGTAACCCGCCTTTATAGGGACCGAGTGCACTGTTGAATTGAACACGAAATCCGCGATTCACTTGTACATTTCCTTGATCATCTACCCAAGGAACCCGGAAAGTAATCATTTTTTCAGGTTCAACAATTCGTTCCAAAATATTATGTTGTATATAAAGCGGTTCTTTAGCAAAAAGAGGAATAAGGGAATCAAATATTTCTTTTACGGCTTGTTGAAATTCAAATTCATAGGCATTTCGTTTTTTAACTGTTTCAAAAACATTGTTGACATATTCAGTCGCCACTTTTAATTCGTCATTGATTATTGATGTTGTACTCAAGTGAATCAGTCTCCTCGTTATATATTATGTGAATTCATTATTTCATGAGCGTTTTTTCATACAATTTGTCTGTCTGAAAATTTTGTGTATGGAAAAATTTTATAACTAGAGATTAATCTAATCAATATAAAAAATAGATAAAATTAATATGTAACTTAGATTGATTGTCATTTTTTGTTTAATTTATTTCTCGTTAGCGAATTTATATGAAGACTTTTACATAATATTGGCAGACAGCACATAGCATACATCAAATTAAAATTACTTTGACTTTTTACTGACTTATTTGTGTGATAATGTATAGAAGGAAAAGAAAGAGTACGGAATTGCATTAGGTTTTCAGGAGGTAGCACCGATGAAAATTATAGTCGTTGAAGATGAATATGCAATTAGACAAGTATGAAAGGCATCTTTCAAAAGGTAGATTATGAGGTAGTCCAAGCTTTGATGGCGATGAAGCCGTAGAGAAATTTCATAAATATTAGGTAAAGCCGTTTCAACATCTCTTTTTTCTTGAAAATAATCCTAAATTACATAAAGGGCCATCCAAAAGAAACGGGTTTGATTTACGAGTTAAGCCTTACTTTTGGAATAGCCCTTTTTTAATACCTATGAATCAAAAAATTACTTCTTGTTTTGTTTTTTATTTTTCTTCGGATTATCAGCTAAAAAAGCAGTTTCCTCTTCATGATCGTTACGAATTTGCTCAATACTTGAGTTTTGAATTCCTTTTTTTGCCATGATCCTCACCACCTTTATGTTTATTTTGGCAAATAGAACAAATATCATTCATCTATTACAGAATTGCAAGGGAAAAATGGTTCATTCTAAGTTATTGATATTATAGGAATTTTGACTCAATTTTAAATTTAATGTTGAAAACGCTTCCAAAAATAGTTATTATTAGTACTGTATATTCTAAAAATTAAAATAGTAGAGGAGGTTTTAATTTGAAAACATTGCAGAAACTATTCATTCCAGCAGTGTTCTTATTTTCTGTTTTTGCCGTTTCCTTATCTATTCAGCCGGAACAACAAGTCCGTGCGGAAACGAGTGGAAATGATTATCCGATTGTCCTCGTTCACGGTTTAGGAGGGTGGGGAAAAGGTGAATTTTTAGGTTATCGGTACTGGGGAGGATTGAAAGATATTGAGTTTTATTTAAACCAAACCGGTCATAGAACGTATGTAGCAACAGTTGGTCCGGTTTCAAGTAACTGGGACCGTGCAGTAGAACTCTATTATTATATTAAAGGCGGTACGGTTGATTATGGTGCTGCTCACGCAAAGGAACACGGTCATGCTCGATTTGGACGAACATATCCGGGAATATACGGCCAATGGGATGAAACGAATAAAATTCATCTGATTGGTCACAGTATGGGTGGACAAACATCTAGAATGTTAGTAGAATTGCTGAAAAGTGGTAGTCAAAAGGAACAAGAATATTACAGTCAACATCCTGAAGAAGGAATCTCTCCTTTATTTACAGGTGGAAAAAATTGGGTTCACAGTGTAACGAGCCTGGCAACTCCGCATAATGGTTCAACTTTTGCAGATCAAGAACAAATCGTTTCCTTTATTAAAGATTTCATTATTCATCTAGCAAGTGCAGCCGGGCAGAAACAAGAAAGTTTAATCTATGATTTTAAATTAGACCAATGGGGATTAAAACGTCAACCGGGTGAATCTTTTCATGCATATATGAATCGTGTAATGACAAGTCCGATTTGGCAAAGTAACGATATTAGTGCCTATGACTTAACTACCTTTGGGGCTCAAGAATTGAATCAATGGATGAAAACGTATCCGGATGTTTATTATTTGTCTTACACAGGAAACGCTTCTTATCGCGGGGTTGTTACCGGAAACTATTATCCAATCGGAACAATGCATCCATTGTTTACACTGATTAGTATGCAAATGGGCTCATATACCAGACAAAGCCCGGCACCTGTCATTGATCGCAGCTGGTTACCAAATGATGGAATTGTAAATGTGGTATCTGCAAAATATCCGTTTGGTCATCCAAATAGCCCATATGACGGTGCGATAAAACAAGGTGTTTGGAATTCATTCCCTGTAATGGAAGGCTGGGACCATATGGATTTTATTAATTTTATTGGATCCAATACACCCGGTTATTTTTCCATTTACGGATATTATCATGATGTAGCAAATCGAGTACATTCGTTACCTAAATAATACACTGGAATTGGAAGCAGACACCCAAGAATGTTATTATTGGTCAACATTCTTGGGTGTCTATTAGTTAGTAAGGGAGATTAGTGATTTATTTTTAATCTATTGCTATGCTTGTTAAAAGTAAATCAACTTGATTTGAAAAATTCTCGAGCAATTATTAATTATTGCGTGATCGGAAGTGTATCGTTTGCTACAAACTAGTTTTATTTATTCAACGTGAGAAAAAATTTACCTATTTTGTAATAAAAATGGTAAATCTTAGGGTAAAAACCTTTTGACAATTTTACTTTTGATTGATGAAATACTACTGATAATCAAAATTTTTTCATATTTTTAATTCAATTTTATGCTATGATAAAAAAGGTGATGATGTCTTAGGATATTAAAAAAACCTAGAGAATAGTTACTATTTGATTTAACGTAAACCTTTTAAGTTAAAAAATAAATATTTATGAAAGCGGTAACCTAATAATTAAATATCCTACATGCAATGATTATTTGAATAAGCAGGTAATCCATTTTCGCATATTAAGACTAAGAAAAGCACGCGTCGTAATGGGCTGGACAGCAAAACGAATTCAAGCACTTTTGCACGAGTTCAGATTTAGCTGAAGTAGCGGAATTGATAAGGACCGAAAAATTATAGGAAGACAATAATACAAAAGAATGGATTATAAAATGTAAACACACATAAAAATGAGAACTGTTACCGCTTCAAAAACAGTTCTCATTTTTCCTTAATTAACCGTGAGAGCCCTTAAATCCTCATTCTTATATGAGTTTGCATGGTTTACTTGGCTCAAAAGATACCGTTTTACAACCTCTTTCCTAATTATGAAAATTTACATGTAATTTTACGAGATTCACTTAGCTCAAGAGTGGCTACACTTAAACCCTCTTTCTTATATGAAAGTTTGCATGTAATAGGGTCCAATTCTCCGGAAATTCCGGACCAAGTACCCAATAACTTATCCCGCGAAGATTGTATTCCTTTACAGTGTCATATTTTGCTTGTATACTTCTGGCATCTTCAAACCAGACTTCATGTTGTTGACCCGATTCGTCTGTGTAGCGGAAGAACGGAGATTGATAGGTTTCATGATATTGAATCGGAACGCCATATTTTGCTGCAAGATTGACGGCTTCTCTTGGACCGACTGTTCTTGCATAAGTTCCTTGAACCCACGGGATTTTCCAGTCACGGCCATAGAGCGGGACACCCATAAGAATTTTGTTGCGAGGAATGGCAGTTACCGCATAATCGAGTACTCTTCTAACTTGATTTATCGGGGCAATAGCCCAAGGTCTCCCACCGGCCCAACCCCATTCATACGTCATGAGTATAACAAAATCAACCAGTTCACCATGGGCAGCGTAATCATGTGCTTCATATAACAATCCCGGTTGATCAGCACTAATTTTCGGTGCCAGCGCTGTGGAGACCGTGAATCCTTCCGGGTGTAGACGGGCAACCATCCGACGAAGGAAATTATTATAATTTTCCCGATCTTCCGGATACACATATTCAAAATCAATGTTTAAGCCTGTATATCCTTTGCTTCTCAACGTTTGTAAAATATTTGTGATTAAAGTATTTTGGAGATCGGGATTTCTTAAAATGAGCGCTGCCCGGTCGGAGCTAAACCTTCTGCCGACAAAATTAGTAAGGACAAGAAGTGGAGCAACATTGTTATTTCGAGCTACACGAATAATCGGTTCATCATTTAATGTGGAAATTTGACCATTCTCCATTACCCCGTGACTAAAAGGACTAATATAAGTAAAACTTGGTGTTAAAGGTGCAACAAGATTGGCTCCTGCTTCATTCATCGTTGTTACATAAGCATTGACTTCAATCGTAGGTTTTGGAACCTCAGGAATTCTTAATCTTTGTCCGCTAAAAATAAGTGCTGCATTTTGGATATTATTCGCTTGGACAATTGCGGCAACTGTTGTTCCGTAACGACTTGCAATCGAATACAATGTTTCACCCGGTTGAACCGTGTGATAGGTGACCGGTATCGTTAACACTTGCCCGACATAGATTCTTGATGGGTCTGTTAATCGGTTTGCCTCAACTAGACTCTGTAATGCGACCCCAAAACGGTTAGCAATTGACCAAAGCGTATCACCGGACTGTACGACATATTGTTGATATGGCGGAGGAATGACCAATGCTTCACCAATGACCAACTGATTCGGGTTCGAGAGTCCATTTGCTGCCACGATTTGATTAACCGTTGTCCCGTACATTTGTGCAATGCGCCAAAGATTATCTCCGCTTCGAACAACATGTATCTTCATTACTGTCACCTCACAAAAGAACTTTCTTATTACCATATTCTTCATTTTGATGTTTTGCGACAAGAAAATGGGCAGAATGAATGTTGTCTTGGCCACCGGTATTTCGGGAAAATTTCCAAACAATTGTATAATACTGTTCTATAAATAAAACATTGATGTATCTTATACAAATTTTATCCCCATTATTTTAAGTAAAAGTTATAAATCAAAGTGGATTTCACTTCATCAGACAGACTTTTATGTTCCCGCTCCCGATGAATTACAAGGCGAAGAAATTTGTTCGTAGGCTCGTCCACCTCGTTTAGCTTCTATATGCCCGCTCCCCGTAAATTATAAGGCGGTTATTGTTTCAAATGAAAAAAACTCTATTTTTGTGTTTTTAAAAGTATATTAGAAGACTAGTTATGTATTTTCCACAAATTCTATATTATAATAAAAATCAACTCTTAATCTGAAAGACAATCATTAATAAGACAGGTGAAGCTGAATGATTAGAAAACTGACAGTCCAAGACCATAAAACAGTTATGGATTTTTTAAGTGAAGAACCGTCCATCAATTTATTTATTATTGGGGATATCGAGGCATTTGGATATGAGACGGATTTCCAAGAATTATGGGGAGAATTTCATGAAGATGGCAAACTTAATGCTGTTCTTTTACGATATTTCGAATCATTCATCCCTTATGCAAAAGGTGAATTTGACGTTCAAGGGTTTGCCGATCTTATTTGTAACTACTCAGCAACACCGATCATGTCCGGGAAAGCTTCTATTGTTGAGCAATTTGAACATGTGAAAGGGATTGAATTGGGTCCGAAGAAGGCCACCTTTTTTGCGGAGTGCCGGGAACTCACTCCCATTAATCATACTGAATATAATATAAAGATTGCTACAATCGATGATGTTGATCGAATTTTAAATCTGCGGATGCAAATTGATGAGTTTTCTTTAAGCAAAGAGGGGAGAAAAATGATTGTCCAAGATATCGAAAACGGGACCGGACGAACTTATTTTATTGAGGATAATAACGAGATCATTGCCTGTGCCTCAACTGCAGCGGAAAATTCTGTCTCTGCGATGATTGTCGGTGTTTGTACTCATAAAAATTTCCGCAATAACGGACTGGCAACAGCAATCATGCAAAAATTAATCGGGGATGTACTTGCTGAAGGTCGAATCCTTTGCTTGTTTTATGATAACCCTGCGGCGGGCAGAATTTACAAACGTCTCGGATTTCAGGATATCGGCAAATGGACAATGTATCGAAAAAAACAAGACCACCATAAAAAATAAATAACCCGTTTTTCCCGGATTGATGCGAATTAATAAGTTGCATCATACTAAAAAGAAGAATTAAAGGCGCTTGCTTATAAGAGGATTAGGGCTGACCTCAAAAAGGTAGTATTTAATAACTTTTACGGTCAGCCCCCTATTTTTTAAAATCCTCTTTTTATATCCGGTTATTTTTATATACATCGATAAATTCTTGAGCAATGGTACGGAATGATTCAGCTGCCATTAATTGGTCTTCTGCATGGACTAATAAAAGTGTAATAGTTGTTTTATTTCCTGAAGCTTCTTTTTGAATTAACTCTGCATGTGATTTGTGCCCTTTCTGAAACATTTCTACTCCCTTTTCCATGAGTGTTTCGGCTTGTTCAAAATCTCCTTTTTTTGCAAATTGAATTGCCTCGATATAACTGGATTTTGCGCTTCCAACAAAAGAAATAATATTGAAGCATGTAAGTTCTAAGTCTTCCATTTAATCACCTAATTCCTTTTTTGCTGTTTCTAACACTTTTTCCCATTTACCATTCCATATGCACTCATATCGATAACTCTTACAGGACAATTCAGTTTTGATTGGATTCTTTTTTCTTCAAAACGAACTTGTGGTCCAAGAAGGACAATATCGGCATCTTTTGCACGTTCTTCAGCTTCATTTACTGGATAAGCTTCAATTGTACAATGATAATTTATTTCTTCTGCGGCTTTCCTCATTTTATTTACTAATAAGCTAGTTGACATTCCGGCATTACACAATAAAACAATTTTTCTCATAGTGACAGATCCTCCCCATTTGTTTCGATAACTTTTTTGTACCAATAAAATGATAATTTTTTCTTTCTTTCAAGTGTTCCATTTCCAACATTATCTTTGTCGACATAAATAAAGCCATAACAATCCAGATGACCCGGGCAACCCAAATAATCCGGGCCAACCAAGCAACCCAAATAATTCAAGTCAACCGGGTGAACCGAGCAATGGAGACAAACTACCTAGTCCATCAACTCAAATATTTAATCAATTGTTATTAGGTGGTACGTTAATATGTTCCGGTAGCTTTTTATACTTCAGGAGAAAAAGAAAAGCTTTAAAGAATTAACAAAACACGTTTCCATTTGAGTAGACTGGCTTTTCTAATTCGTAAAATAACGCAAGCGGAGTTTTCTTCGCTTGCGTTGTTTATCTCATTACGACTTTAGTCAGTTTCGCTCGCGATAACGTGCGAAACAATAAACCACCTGCTATGCAGGTGCGCGACGATGGTTATACCAAAAAACCCCACTATTATCTATAATAGAGATTGTTCAAGCATTTAATTTATAGAAAGGATAGACGAAAAATAATTTACAATCAATATAGAAAAAGTATTGGTGAAATATTGAGGACACTTTGCCAATATAAAGCAGTAGAAATTATTGAAGGACATCTCATGCCTGATCATGTACACATGTTAGTGAGTATTCCACCAAAGATATCTGTATCAAGTTTTATGGGCTATTTAAAGGGAAAAAGTGCACTCATGATTTTTGACAAACATGCAAATTTAAAATATAAGTTCGGGAACCGACATTTTTGGGCTGAAGGATACTATGCTAGTACCGTCGATCTTAACGAAGAAACAATAAAATATATACGTGAACAAGAAATGATATAGCACTTGATAAATTAAGCGTAAAAGAATATGAGGACTCTTTTAAGGGTAGTAAGTAATACAAACATTCCTTTAAGGGGTATGCAAAAGAGGCAAAGGCAATGAGGCTTGAATGCTAAATGAAAGCTAGCGCCTTGAGACGCCGGCCGGTAGTTTAGGCTTATAGCCTTTCTGCAAACCACCCTTTGGAAGGGTGGTTATTATTGGCATTATCTTTGCTGTTATCGGTGCTAGTTTAACTGAAATGGTCGGTGCCTGATGGATGAGGAAGAAAGTATAGATGACAATCGCAGTTTCAGTGTGATACTTTTTTTGTTCTCTTTTTAAAGAATAAGAAACCAACATGCAGGGCAGCCGAAATCACGCCATCACCAACTACTATGTTAATGTTTATTTTCATTTCACTTATATCCAGATGCCGATGCAGCTACTAGGACCACTAACTACCATGAAAAAGATTTATTTTCATGGTTACCGGTATTCATTGTTTTATGATGGATATAAGTAAACGATTTTTATTTTCATACAAAAGTATAAATACGGGTGAAAAACTTTAGATTCGTTTAATTGTCAAGCTCCGGTGTCCCAGCAGTTCTTTATTGTCCCAAAATATTTTTTGCTTAAAGTAGTAAGACACAGTATAATATTTTTATTAAGAGAAAGAAATGGAGCAGATTAAATGGTCCAATCAATCAATACAAAAGTCGATTTAGTTATTGATGCAACCTCGCATTTGGGACTTCCGGAGTATGGTAAGATCATGATCGGAGACAAGGGATTTGAATTCTACAATGATCGTGATGCCCGTAAGTTTATTCAAATTCCTTGGGAAGAAGTTGATTACGTGATCGCTTCCGTCATGTTCAAAGGGAAATGGATCCCACGTTACGCGATCCAAACGAAGCGAAATGGAACGTTTTCATTTTCCTCAAAAGAACCGAAAAAAGTATTGCGGGCAATTCGTGAATACGTTGACCCGAATCAAATGGTCCAATCATTAAGTTTCTTTGATGTTGTTAAACGCGGTCTAAAGAGTAAATTTAAAAAGTAATTGTTTTACATGGCAAGACAGGTTAGAAGAATTTTTGTTTTAAACGTGAAAGGATATACTCCTAGCAAAGATAAAAATTTGACAGGGAGGAAAACGGAAAATATTTTTCCTCTTGAAAGAAGAATATTTGGTGTGCTATAATTTTTATGGAAGCTCATTAAAGTGATACATTGAACATTTAAAAAGAATCTATTTGTTGCAAAGGCTGTTTACCGTTCCTTTATTTACAGTGTTTGCAAAAAACAATTGAATACTTTAGCTATTATATTTTACGTGTTACTGATTCGATCAGGCATGAGTGAATAGTTTTGATTGAAATGAAAATTATGGGCATTCTATAAACATAACTTCATTTTAATCGGCTTTTTACTCATGCTTTTTTGTTTTTAGTTGAAACTGTAATCGCTTTAGATGAGCTGAAAAGATACAGCTAAAAAAGTACTTTGGTAGATTTTACCATGTCCTTTTACTGTACCAATAATCATAGAGGAGGTAAGAAGATGGTAGGAATTATCATTGCTAGTCACGGTGATTTCGCCAATGGTATCTTGCAATCCGGAGAGATGATCTTTGGAAAACAAGAAAATGTAAAAGCAGTTACATTGATGCCAAGCGAAGGACCTGATGATGTAAAAGCAAAAATGAAAGAAGCAATCGCCTCTTTCGACAACCAAGACGAAATATTATTTTTAGTCGATCTTTGGGGTGGAACCCCTTTCAACCAGGCCAATAGCTTGTTTGAAGAACACAAAGACAAATGGGCAATTGTTGCTGGTATGAACTTGCCAATGTTGATTGAAGTTTTTGCATCACGTTTATCCATGAACTCAGCACGTGAAATTGCTGCACATATTTTGGACACAGCTAAAGAAGGGGTTAAAGTAAGACCTGAAGAATTAGAACCGGCAACACCATCTGCTGCATCTGCTCGTCGACCATCGAATGCAGGTGCCCCTGGTAAATTTGAATACGTGTTGGCACGAATTGACACTCGTTTACTTCACGGACAAGTAGCAACTACTTGGACAAGAACAACACAACCTACTCGTATCATCGTTGTATCTGATGCGGTAGCAAAGGATGAGCTTCGTAAGAAATTAATCAAACAGGCTGCTCCACCGGGAGTCAAGGCACACGTTGTTCCTGTCAAGAAAATGATCGAACTTGCAAAAGATGATCAACATTTCGGCGGCCAGCGCGCAATGCTTCTTTTTGAAAACCCGCAAGATGTGCTTAGAGCGGTTGAAGGTGGCGTTCCATTAAAGACAATTAATGTTGGTTCGATGGCACACTCACCTGGTAAAGTTCAACCGAATAAGGTGTTAGCCTTTAGCCAAGATGATATTGATACTTTCAATAAGTTAAAAGAACTTGGTTTGAAATTCGATGTACGTAAAGTTCCGAACGATACAAAAGGCGACATGGATGCAATTCTCAAGAAGGCTCAAGAGGAGTTAAACAAGAAAAAATAATCCTGATTATTAGAAGAAAAGGGAGGATTAATAATATGGATCTGAATATTATTCAAATAATATTAGTCTTTATCGTAGCGTTTTTAGCCGGTATGGAAGGAATTTTGGATGAATTCCACTTCCACCAACCAATCATTGCCTGTACGCTAATCGGCTTAGTAACAGGAAACTTAGTACCATGTCTTATCTTAGGCGGTACCCTTCAAATGATCGCTTTAGGCTGGGCAAACATCGGAGCTGCCGTAGCACCGGATGCTGCATTAGCCTCAGTCGCATCTGCAATTATTTTAGTTTTAGGTGGACAAGGTCGAGAAGGTGTATCTTCTGCAATTGCGATTGCCGTTCCGCTTGCCGTTGCAGGTTTATTATTGACAATCATTGTCCGTACGATTGCAACAGCGTTCGTCCACTTTATGGATGCTGCAGCTAAAGAGGGGAACTTCAGAAAGGTTGAATTTTGGCATATCATTGCTATCTGTATGCAAGGATTGCGGATTGCAATTCCAGCTATATTAATTGTGGCTGTTGGTGCAGGTCCGGTTAGAAGTATGCTTGAAGCAATGCCAACTTGGTTGACAGATGGTTTGGCCATCGGTGGGGGAATGGTTGTAGCCGTTGGTTATGCAATGGTTATTAACATGATGGCAACAAAAGAAGTCTGGCCATTTTTTGCCATTGGTTTTGTATTAGCAACTGTTTCAGATATTACACTTATCGGTCTTGGTGCTATCGGTGTTGCTCTTGCACTAATCTATATTGCTCTTTCTAAACAAGGCGGTTCAGGTAATGGAGGAAACGGTAATTTTGGTGATCCATTAGGCGACATTATTGATAATTACTAAGAAGGAGGCGGACATAGAAATGGCAGAACAAATAAAATTATCTAAAAAAGATCGTATTTCTATTTGGTGGCGTTCAACTTTCATTCAAGGTTCTTGGAACTATGAACGTATGCAAAACGGTGGTTGGGCATTTACAATGATTCCAGCCATCAAAAAATTATATAAAACAAAAGAAGATCGTGCAGCTGCACTACAACGTCATTTGGAGTTCTTTAACACTCACCCGTACGTAGCTTCACCTATAATAGGTGTTACTTTAGCACTTGAAGAAGAACGTGCAAATGGCGCCCCTGTTGATGATGTAGCCATTCAAGGGGTTAAAGTCGGGATGATGGGACCTTTAGCAGGTATTGGAGATCCGGTTTTCTGGTTCACGGTAAAACCAATCCTTGGTGCATTAGCAGCTTCTCTTGCAATGACCGGAAACATACTTGGACCAATTCTTTACTTTGTTCTTTGGAACGTTATTCGTATGCTGTTTATGTGGTATACGCAAGAATTTGGTTATAAAGCCGGTTCAAGAATTACTGACGACTTATCTGGCGGATTGCTGCAAGATATTACAAAAGGTGCATCGATCCTCGGTATGTTCATCCTTGGTTCATTAGTTAACCGATGGGTATCTGTACAATTCACGCCAGTAGTATCTGAAGTAAAACTTGACAAAGGCGCTTATATTGATTGGGATAAATTACCTTCTGGAGCGGAAGGAATTAGAACTGCTTTGGAACAGCAAGCTGCAGGTCTTTCATTGAGTGATGTGAAAGTAACAACTTTACAAGACAACTTAGATAGCTTAATTCCTGGTTTAGCCGGTTTGCTGTTAACACTTCTTTGCATGTGGTTACTTAAGAAGAAAGTTTCTCCAATTGTTATGATTCTAGGATTGTTCGTGGTTGGTATCGTCTTCCACTTAATCCACTTAATGTAATAGTTATAAGACGAATTCAAACAAAGCATAAAGCATCTCCTTATATGATAGGACTATCATTATAAGGAGGTGCTTTTTCTATGCCTAAGCGCCTCGTATCATTCCCTACCGATAAAAACTTCTGTAACAAATTAAGTTAAACTTGCACGATCAAATACCAAAATTAATAAGTACATCATCCCAACGGTCAATTTTTTGTCCTATTCCAAAACAATTATATGTAATTTTAGGTTTTAACTATTTTAGTATGGTGCAAGACGTAAAAGTGAATTGCAGATCTGATAGGCAAGGTGGAGCAGGGATGTGACGACGCCTTTCAAAACACTTAATTGGCATTTTACGAGGTCACTGAAAAAGCGGTAAATAATTATAAAATTACTTGCTAAACAGCATATTTAGACGTGTTTTTGTGGTTTATACTAATTTATACTGTGTAAGTGAACTTATTCGAATTGTTTTTCAGTGGCGTCGCATTTTACCTTGCTTTTGGCAATTTCCCTCAGGGGGGGTTCCGGAAAATTCAATAAAAAATTTGACAAAAGATGGTACCTATTTCTTTTAATGATTCAGAAACAACAGGATAAACTAATCAAAGCTGCCTTTCCAAAAATGTTTGGAAGATAGTGGAAGCATTTATTAGTAAATTGACATAAAATATCGTTTCTGAGAGGTTATTAATGATGAGAAATGGGTGGAAGATTTTTACTCAAGATATAAAAAGTATTTGTACAAATTGGGTTGCTGCAATCATTATCGCCGGGCTAATCATATTACCTTCTCTTTATGCTTGGTTCAATATTAAAGCATCCTGGGATCCGTATGGACAAACCGGTCAAATTCCAATTGGTGTTGTCAATGAAGATAAAGGGGCAGAAGTTCGCGGGAAAAAAATTGAAGTAGGCGATGAGCTAGTCCAGACATTAAAAGACAATAAAAAAATGGGTTGGCGCTTTGTTAATCGCGAAAAAGCAATGGAAAAACTGAAGTATGGTGATTATTATGCTGTCATTGTTATACCGGAAAATTTTTCAAAACGGTTGGCAACAGTAATAAGCAAAAAACCGCAAAAAGCAGAAATAGATTACTATGTGAATGAGAAAATAAATGCGATTGCTCCAAAAATTACAGAGAAAGGTGCCAGTGTGATTGTTCAACAAATAAGTAGTAATTTTATTTCTCTTGTAAATAAGACCATTTTCGATATTTTTAACGAATTAGGAATTGAATTGCAAAAAAACTTACCTGATATTAAAAAATTTGAAAGTTATCTCTTTACAATTGAAAGTAATTTACCGGAGATTTACCAACTTTTAAATAATACAACAAATGATGCCAACCGAGCCAGTCAATTGATAACAAAAGCCAAAACCATTTTGCCGCAAGTAAAGGAAGCAACAAATAAAAGTCTACGAACTATAGATGATACTTCACAATTTATTGACCAAGCCGAAGCAAGATTAGATGAAATGAAACCTATAATCGAGCAAAATATCGCTAAAATCATGAAATTGCATGATAAAACGAATGAATTAATACAAAATATTGATTTATCAACAATACCGACAGATAAGGAGCAATCGTTGAGTCGAACGATCATAGAGAAAAATGAATCCATTGGCCAAGCAATTGAAACGATTGAAACCACATTAAATAACCTAAAAGACCTGAACCAAACAGAACTACCTGAATTAAATGAGGCATTATCTTCTTTGGATAATGTAAAAGGGAATTACCAAGTACTTAAAAATCAAGCAGAGCAATTAGATACATTGATTCGAGACCATCAAAATGAAATAGATAAATTTTTTAAAGCAATGAAAGGAAATGCAGAGTCAATAAAAGGTCATGTAGAAGCGTTTGCTAAAGATTACCGAGATGTACTGGAACCATTCATAACGAAGACGGTAGGGGATGTGAAATCAACATTAACGGAAGCACGAAATATATTAACTGAGATCCAATCAACATTACCGGAAGTACAGGGTGTACTTAATCGAACGGATAAAAACCTCTCGGAAGGGCGAGAAATGCTCACCTATGTTACAAATCAATTTCCGTTTATTAACGATAAAGTGATACATCTAGCTGATAAATTACGAAAAATAAAAGGTGAAACAGATATTAATGAAATTATTGATCTCCTTCAACATGACCCGGAATCAGAAAAAAATTTTTTTGCTGAACCTGTTAAATTAAAAGAAAATAGTGTCTTTTCTATTCCAAATTATGGAACGGGAATGACTCCATTTTATACAGTACTTGCAATTTGGGTCGGTGGGTTATTATTAATCTCGCTTATATCCACAGATATTCATCATACAGAAGGATTTAAAACAAAAGATATATATATCGGTCGTTTATTAACGTTTTTAAGTATTGGATTTCTTCAGTCAATAATTGTGACATTAGGAGATATATTTATACTACATGTGAAACTTGTTGAACCTTTTTGGTTTGTTTTATTTGGGGTTTTTTGTAGTGTTATTTTTATAACGATTGTGTATACTTTAGTTTCCGTTTTTGGCGATGTCGGGAAAGCCTTAGCAATTATTATGTTAGTACTTCAAATTGCAGGATCGGGAGGAACCTATCCAGTCGTGTTATTACCTGAGTTTTTCCAAAAAATAAACCCGTTCTTGCCCTTCACATATGCAATTGATATTATGCGTGAGGCAACGGGTGGTATACTATGGAGAAGAGTTGGAATTGATCTTCTTTATCTTCTAATTTTTGGATTGTTTGCCTTCATTTTTGGTGGTTATCTAAAAAATCTTATTAATGAAAAGACAAAAAGTTTAAGAAGAAAGGCAAAAGAGTCGGGTATCTTTCATTAAGGTGGAGAATGAAAAGCTGATTAGCTTCAAAAAGTTTCGTCCGGACAAACAAATAAAAACCATGCACTAAATTTGGAAAATCGAATTTTTGGGTGCTAATCAACAATAAATTATAAGCGGAGAAATAATTTATAAGTAAAAAATTATGCAAAATATTATGTAGGTCAAACGTACCGAGTTTTATTGTTTCTTTTTCTCTGTTTTTACTATTGGTCCTTGGATGGGGCATGTTCGGAGGTTGCAAATTATGAAACGAAAAAATATGGCATTTATATTAAGTTTATTTGCTGCGATAACGGTTCAGAAGAATGTTCGAGATACACAGAAAGCAAGAGAAAGAGAATAATTTGATCGTTGACCTTAGTCCTAAATCTGGAAAAATTTGGAACTAATGCAACGAAAAAGTGAGAACATTAACATGAAGTAATGAATTGATTTATGTGATTGTGGGATCACACTTAATTCTAAGTTCTGCAATATCTGCAAGAAGGGAAACTTTGTTTTATGAGTTTCCCGTTTTTTCATTCTTTTGTTGTGACTGCGTTGATTATGCACATAGGGTCTTTTTCTAAAGAATAGTCATTCAACTTCTTCAATAAACACCACATTGATTTGAAGTGGGTCAGATTCACGCACTTCTCCGTCATACCCGACTTTAACTTTATCCCCGACATGAAAAGTGGTTTCACTATTCTTTGAAAGATCCACATGTACTCTGCTTCCGGATTTAGTGATTTCCCCTTCGTCAATATGAACAAGAGCAGTTTGATCATATATTTCAGTAATAGTTCCTGTAAATGTGGATGTAACGTCACTCGTTATTGGTTTATTGTCAGTATTATTACATGCAATGAGCAGAATGATTAAAAAGCTTGAAAATAAAATCCAAATTTTCCTGATCAAAATACATCCCCCTCCATCTCGGAATTTTTATTACTTACGTTTCATACCTTAGAAAATCAATAAAATTGACGAAACCCGTTCTTGTCACCATTTTAAGGCAAAAACTCCATAAAACTCCATTTTTGACGACAGACTTATTCTCGTCGCAAATTTTAAGCGAGCATCCCCCTTTTTTTGTTTATGAAACGTCAACGCTTCTTTCGGATGCAAAACTCAAGATTATTTAACAATTTTTCCTTTCCTTTACCTGTTCATCATTTATTAGTCCAATACGTTCGTAAATTGGGATTTATAATAGTTCCTTGTTTTTCTTATAGGAACGCTTTAAAGAGATATAACTAGATAAAAACCATATTACACTAACACCTATTAATAAACTCAAAATTTCAAACCATTCGTCGAGATTCTTGGGGGAGTTTGTGAAAATCAAATAGCATATCATAAAAATAACAACAAACCCAATTGTTCTAATGAATATAACTCTTAACTCTTTTCTGTAAGCACTCTCCGTTGTGATGTCTGCATATTCAATACCTGATATTATATATCTTCCTGAAACATAAAAGAGAAAGATGGCAATGGCTGCCAATAAGACAGTTTCTACGTCTAGATTAAAATACTTGTTGCAGATAATCATAACAATAAGGGATAAGAAAAGAATTATTGCACCCTCCGAGAAAAAATATAACATCTTTTTTTCCTTATATTCATCATTTGGTAATAAGAAGGATATCCAAGATTTCATTAAGTATCGACCTCCCAAAATAATTCATCTAAAGTTTTATTGAGTTCCTTGGCTATTGCAATACACAATTTTAGACTAGGATTATATTCGCCCTTTTCAATAAGACCAATAGTTTGTCTAGTTACACCAATTTTTTTTGCTAATTGTTCTTGGGTTATAGAGGCTTTAATCCTTGCTATTTTCACATTATTCTTCATTTCCCACCCTACTCAATGTTAAATATAGTTTGCATATGCAAACTATATATTACATTGGATACAGAAAGAAGTCAAATTATTTTCAAACATGGATTCAGATAGTAAATTTATCTGAGAAAATGTAAAAGGGGGGGGTATCTCCAAGTTCTACATACGAAAGTCAGAATATCTATATCGATCAAAATATTTCCATCTGATAAGCCAAAAACCAGATTAATTAGGCTCATAGCAGCCGGAATGAAAAAAGATAACAAAAAATAAGAAACAAAGTAACATATAACATATCTTACTAGGGGCAATACAATAACACTTTGTCGTTTATTTCATTCACCTAGATGAGTGCTGACGATTTTAAAAATTGGACCCCATTCTTCCTTAAACTGGCACGATTCCGGTGATGCGTAGTTCTACAAAAAAATATCATATATTTTCGGTTAAGGTCTATTCTTTAAAAGGCCGTTGCTTCTTAACTTCTCGTAAAGGAATTGTTGCCTGCAGGGACTCCATATTTTCAATAAAGTGTAACCCTTGAATAATTGGTTTGGTTATGTTATTATTTCTTCAATTCAATAGGATTTCCTTCGGGGTCGGGTGTAATTCCCAACCGACGGTGATGAGGCATGCCTCTTAGCCCGTGACCCGGATTCATAGATCATATGAAAACGGTGGATTTGGTGAAATTCCAAAGCCGACAGTAAAAGTCTGGATGGGAGAAGGAAAAACAAATTGTTCAAAAATGCTGTTTTTTGACGTTTATTTGTTAATGCTTTTTTTCTCCCTTGCCAAAATAGGTAAGGGAGATTTGTTTGTTTGGAGAGATTTTTTGAAAGGGGGAGCATTTTTTTTAAATGAATGATTATGAATATATGAACCTTGCTCTTTCGCTAGCACGCGCTACTTTAGGTCAAACCAGTCCAAATCCGAGTGTTGGTGCAGTGTTAGTGAAGGATGGCAAGTTGGTGGGGACGGGTGTACATTTGAAAGCTGGGACTCCTCATGCAGAAGTTCATGCAATCAATGAAGCTGGGATCTCTGCTGAGGGAGCCATTATGTATGTTACACTTGAGCCGTGTAGCCACCAAGGAAAAACACCTCCATGTACTGACCTTATTATTAAAACTGGTATTCGAAAGATCTTTGTAGCAACTCTAGATCCAAATCCCCTTGTTGCAGGCAAAGGTGTTGAAAAGTTAACCAGGGCAGGCATTGAGGTAGAGGTCGGGTTATGCAAAGAAGAAGCGAAACAGCTCAATGAAAAGTTTTTTCATTTTATCCAAACAAACACTCCATTCGTAACAATTAAAGCAGGCATTTCATTAGACGGAAAAATAGCAGCAAAATCTGGAGATAGTAAATGGATTACTTCTCCTGAGTCACGACAAGATGGACATCATCTTCGTCATGAACATGATGGAATATTAGTAGGAATTAACACCATCTTACAAGATAACCCTCTTTTAACCACCAGAAGACCCCGAGGTGGAATAAATCCCATTCGAATTGTATTAGACACGAAATTAAAAATTCCAACGTCGGCAAATGTCGTGCAAGATCGCTCTGCGAGAACCATCATTTTTACAGGAAATCAGATTGATTTAGAAAAGAAGAAAGAACTTGAAAGGTTTGGTGTAACTATTATTTCCCAAGATAGACCTGTTCTATCACTGCAGCAAGTACTGAAGACGTTAGGAGAGCAGAAGATGATGTCCGTTCTTGTAGAAGGCGGATCAGAAATTCATGCTTCTTTCATCAAGGAAAACGCTTTTCAACAAATCATTACATATGTTGCTCCAAAAATTATTGGCGGAAGAGATGCTTTTCCTTTTGTCGGTGGGGTTGGTTCGGAGCTTGTGAAGTTAGGAAAACACCTCCACTTTACAGAGATTAAACAGCTCGGTCCAGATATCAAAATTACAGCCAAACCTCTTAATCAGGAGGAGACAGAGAAATGTTTACCGGAATCATTGAAGAATTAGGGACCATTCAAAGGGTAAAGTCCCGAGGAAACACACTTGTCCTGAATATTCAGGCAAAGAAGGTCTTAGAAGATCTAAAGCTTGGAGATAGTATCTCAGTTAATGGTGTTTGTTTAACCGTAACGGAGCTTACCCATGATTCATTTTTCCTGGATGTTATGCCTGAAACCTTTCACAGCACTTCTTTATCTAACCTGCAACAAGGTTCACTAGTTAATCTAGAAAGGGCCATGAGTTCCAATGGACGTTTTGGAGGTCACTTTGTTACGGGCCATGTTGACACAGTTGGACAAATTGTCAAAAGAGAACGAAAAGAAAATGCTGTATATTTTGACATTCAGTTTCCTTATGAATACAGCCATCTACCTCTTTATAAAGGCTCTATTGCACTTGATGGCACTTCCTTAACTATATTTGGGACATCCAATAATCAATTGACCGTGTCCATTATCCCTCATACCGCAAAGGAAAGTGTCCTGGGTACGAAAAAGGTTGGGGATAAGGTGAACATCGAATTCGATTTGATCGGCAAGTATGTATATTCCTTTATGGAAAGGAAAGACCCACACAATTATAAAGATAAGATTTCAATTGATTTTCTAAAAGAAAACGGATTTATGTAAATAGGTGGAAATCTTCTATTTGAAACAATTGGGAAGGAGTAATCGAGTGATGTTCCATAAAATCGAGGATGGATTAAAAGATTTAAAGGCAGGAAAGGTGATTATTGTTTGTGATGATGAGGATCGTGAAAACGAAGGAGATTTTGTGGGGTTGGGTGAGTTTGCGACGCCGGAAATGATTAACTTTATGGCCAAAGAGGGAAGAGGACTCATTTGTGCACCCATTTCTGAAGCAATAGCTGAAAAACTTGAATTAAAACCAATGGTCGAGGTCAACACAGATAATCATGAAACGGCCTTTACCATTAGCATTGATCATATTGAAACTACAACAGGCATTAGTGCACATGAGAGGGCTCTAACCGTTCAAAAATTACTTAATGAAGGCGCTCTTCCAAGTGATTTCAGACGACCCGGACATATTTTTCCACTTGTGGCGAAGAAAGGTGGAGTGTTACAGCGCGCTGGTCATACAGAAGCTGCCATCGATTTAGCTAGATTAGCAAAATCAAAAGAAGTAGGTGTGATTTGCGAGGTCATGAATGATGATGGAACAATGGCGCGAGTGGACGACTTAAAAGCGGTTGCGAGTAAGTTTGATTTAAAAATAATTACAATCAAAGACTTGATTAAGTATCGACTCAAACATGACACATTAATAAAAAGGGAAGTGGAAATCAATCTTCCTACTGAATTTGGCGACTTTAGAGCTATCGGATTTACGAGTAAAAATGATGGCAAGGAGCATGTTGCACTTGTGAAAGGAGAAATTCGTGCAGAAGAGCCTATTCTTATAAGAGTCCATTCAGAATGCTTAACGGGGGATGTGTTTGGCTCTAATCGTTGTGATTGTGGACCTCAGCTTCATGCTGCTCTTTCTCAAATACATAAGGAAGGGAAGGGCATCCTTCTGTATATGAGACAAGAAGGAAGAGGGATTGGTCTCATCAATAAATTAAAAGCGTACAAACTTCAAGAAGAAGGTTACGACACAGTTGAAGCGAACCATAAATTGGGTTTCAAAGATGATTTACGTGATTATGGGATTGGTGCTCAAATATTACGAAATCTTGGAGTGAAAAAGATGCGTTTATTAACGAACAATCCTCGAAAAATAACAGGTCTTGCTGGGTATGGCTTAGAGGTTGTCGAACGCATTCCTCTGCAAATGCCACCAAAAAGAGAAAATGAACAATATCTAAAAACAAAAAGGGAAAAACTTGGACATTTATTAACTTTTTGAAGGAGCGGAATATAATTATGAAAAAAGTACTCGAAGGAAACTTAGTTGGTACAGGTCTGAAAATTGGAATTGTCGTTTCGCGATTTAATGAGTTTATTACGAGTAAATTACTGGATGGAGCAGAAGATGCCCTTAAGAGACATGGTGTCACTGAGGATGATGTGACAGTCGTGTGGGTACCAGGAGCTTTTGAAATCCCCCTTGCAGCAAAAAAATTAGCAGACCAAGGTGGCTTTGACGCAATTATTACACTAGGAACAGTCATAAGAGGAGCTACACCGCATTTTGAATATGTAAGCAGTGAAGTAGCGAAAGGTGTAGCAAATATAGGGTTGCAAAGTGGAATCCCTATTATGTTTGGTGTTTTAACAACAGAGTCAGTCGAACAAGCTATCGAACGTGCGGGTACAAAAGCAGGAAATAAAGGTTACGAAGCAGCTGTTGGAGCAATAGAAATGGGTAATCTTTGCAAAAGCTTCAACTAATCTCACACGAATAAGATTCTAATTACAGTTTGGAAAAATACGAACACAAAAGTTATACAATTGAGGACTTTTGTGTTCGTGACAAAATTAAGTACTTTTATGGTATTCATCAAACTTTGGTAGTTTACGGAAAATCTATGCATAAAATTATCATCCGTAATATTTTTCCTGTGGGATTGGAGGAATTTAACTCTTTTTGTCGAAATTTATCGAGAAGAGGGGGTTGCAATATGAAAATAATTAAGGGACTTTTTAGCAGGAAAACATGTTACTTTTGCAAGAAAAATAGGAGCAATATGATAAATTATTTGGATGATAGTGGAAGACCAATAAAAGTTTGTCCACTATGCCTGGAATACGCTGAACGAAGAGCGTTGAGAAGGAAATAGACTCTTCTGTTGGAATTTATATGTAGACGTCGCTAAAGATTAAAAAAAACGATAATCTGTAACAGGAATATGGGAGTCAAATACTAAATGAAGGATTTGTCACTTATATACTTGCCTGACGATTTACATGAAAAATTTATGAAAGAAATTTTCAGAATATTTAAGGAGGAGGGTGTCGATATGGCTCAAGCTGAAAAAACAAAAGAAGTCATTACATTTGGTGAGTTATTTGAAAGATGGAAAAAAGAAGCAAGAGAAGAAGGAATCAAAGAAGGAATCAAAGAAGGAATCAAAGAGGGAATCAAAGAGGGAATCAAAGAAGGAATAAAGGAAGGTAGAGAAAAAGGGCGAGAAGAAGGGATCAAAGAGGGACTGAACAAAGGGATTATGGAAGGTCAATTAATGGAAAAAAGAAAAATGGCAATAAAAATGATCAATAGCGGTTTAGACATAAACCTGATTATTTCGCTTACCGGGTTATCAGCCGACGAGATCAGGAGTTTGAAAGAGTAAAATTAATACAGGATCACTAGAAAAACCCACTTCGAACTCGTATACCGAGACTTTGTGGGCTTTTTTGTATTAAAAAAATTATTAACGTGAATAGAACTCAACGATGAACGATTCGTTTATTTCTGCTGGAAGTTCAGAGCGTTCCGGTAAGCGGCTGTAAGTACCTTCTAATTTTTCCGCATCGAAAGTTAAGAAGTCAGGAACGAAATTGTTCACATCAATAGCTTCTTTGATGATTTGCAAATTGCGTGATTTTTCACGGACACCGATAGTTTGACCCGGTTTTACAATGTAAGATGGGATGTCAACGCGACGACCATCAACAAGAATGTGACCATGGTTAACCAATTGGCGTGCTTGACGGCGAGTACGAGCCAATCCTAAGCGGTAAACAAGGTTGTCAAGGCGAGATTCAAGTAAAATCATGAAGTTTTCACCGTGAACACCTTTCATTTTACCTGCTTTAATGAATGTGTTATGGAATTGACGTTCATTCAAGCCGTACATAAAACGTAATTTTTGTTTTTCTTGTAATTGCAAACCATATTCAGTTAATTTTTTTCGTTGGTTTGGACCATGTTGCCCCGGGGCATATGGACGTTTTTCTAATTCTTTACCGGTTCCGCTTAAAGAAATACCAAGACGACGGGAAATTTTCCAGCTTGGACCTGTATAACGAGCCATGAAAGCTCCTCCTTTAATGTTTTTATTTTGTAAAATAAAAACAGATGTATACATCATTTACCGCCATTTTGTTTTCATGTACCATCGCCCTAGCAGCAGAGGGTTACACGATACAGCTCATATAAAGTCATCAAAATTGCTATATTTATGCAGGATCATTTAAAGCCGCGGAATCCTGCTTTCTTTATATGACCAACAAAATGTACGCATAAACATGTACACATAGGCTGCCATATTTTACACAACGAATATTATATGGGATACAACAAAAGAAGTCAAGGAAATAAAGTGAATCTCAACCAATGAGGATTTTCTTTGTCCCCAGACAATTGCGAGACATGAAAAACAATTTGAATGAGTACACTTTCACAATATGTTGTAGAATAAACTGATAATACATCTAGATATTATTTTAGCACGTAATCTAAAGGAATTCAGCACTTCTACAGCGGCTTCGCAATTACCTGTTTTCGCTATTTACCAACAATTCCCAATAAAAATATGAAAGATTACGGTAGCAAATGACCATAATTTCTCAATAACATGATATAATAGACAATAAAAAAGATAGTTTTGAGTGAATGTTATGAATGAAACAAACAGGCAAAGGGCAACTAGAATAACAATTATATTCCTTTCCATCATCCTTGTGGGAATCGGATTTTTTTTACAACAAAAAGAAACAGAAAATACAGAATATGAGATGAAGGCTGTTGTCATCCATCGATCTGAAAAACTTGAGGATTCACCTATAGTTGCAGTATATCGCCGATTGAATGGAAAGCACTTATTGATACTATATGAAATTGACCGAATGGATAAAAATCGGTTTAAAGCTATAAAAGAAGTCGAAATCGATAATGAACCAATTCGTCTGCTGGCCGACCGGAATAAAAATGGCGTATGGACTTTGGTACAGAAAAAATGGACATTTTATAATGCCGACTTGATCAAGGAAAAGCGGGATAAATTTTATCGTGATGATCACTCAAATAAAACACTTCCCTACCGGCTTGAATCTGATGGCAAAGTAAAATTTCAATTAAAAAATGAATCTTTTCAATTTGAAATTGCGGATTATGAAAATATTACCGGTATTTATTCACTATCTGATGGTAATCTCTTGTTTGTCTTGTTGAAAAATGATATAAAAGTACTAGTTCTAAAATAACGGCTGTTTTTTTGTTTCATATAAAAATGATATATTTTAGGTGAGGCCTATGGATAAATTAGAAGAAAGGGTTATTTTAAAACTTAGAAGTAAAATATTTACAGACTTTAAGATTTTGGAAAAAGAACAGGATGATTTTAATTATTTTTCAATTTTTTTTAATGCTTTAAAGTGTGAACTTCAATTGAGTCATGTCCATTTTTTAATCTATAAAAATGTTTTAAGTGAAAACGAACAGTTCCTTCTTTCTTTTAAAACGCCTTCTTTGTCGTTCTTTGATACATGGCAAAAAGATATGTATACCAAATATTTAAGGGAAGGAGCATTTATAGTTAATTTCCCTATGGAAAGGTATGACCAAGTTCCATTCGATAAATCCCTCTTTGTCTTTGGTCAACATGATGATTTAGTTGGCATCCTACTGTTTAAACTTCCAGATAAAAATCATCATTTCTCAGATTCTTTTTGGGAAACATTATCAAAAACTGTCTATCAATATTTTGAAAAGGTCATGCAATTGTGCATTTTAAAACATGAAAAGAAACGTTATAAATTATTGCAAAATGTAACAAGTCAACTACATTCGACCATTGATATCGATGCGGTATTGAGGAAAGTGCTGGATTCATTGGAGGAGTTCTATCCTTATTTTCAATACCAAATTTTCTTATCAAACTATAATAATATAGATAACGATGATTCCCGAATTCAACCGCTTGATTATACCAAAAGTAATGCAGCGATCATGGAAACTTTTATAACCGGTAATTATAAAATTGAACATGAATTAAAACTGTCAAAACGTTATTTATATTTTCCATTAAAAGGGAAACAAGGAATATACGGGGTTTTAAAGATCGAGGCCCGAAAGACGATCCTTATATCCGGTCAGGACATTGAATTTATTTCCATACTTATTGGGACAGCAAGTACGGCGATGGAAAATGCCCATTTGTATCAACAGTCCAGACAACTGGTCAATGATTTACAATTGATTACGAAAGTGACAAAAAAATTAAATGCCAATTTACGCCTGACAGAACTTGTCCATAATATTTCCGAAGAGTTACAGTCTGCTTTTTATGCGGAAGAGGTAGGAATTATCTTATTTGAGGAAAATCAATTTAATGTATTAACCGGAAGCACACCCTTTTTCAATGATAAGGACTGTTTCCCATTCCTTCAATTTGTTAAAGACTTTTTGGACACAAGGGAGGAGTCTCTATTTATCGGGAATTTTGAACCTGATGATAACGATCTGGTTAGTCCCTTTCGTTCAATTATGGCTGAATCGTTAAAACGGGAACAACATAAAATCGGTTTCATCATTGTTTTACATCGTATTCCTTACAAGTTTTCTTTTAATACCTTTAAATTGCTTCAATCGATTACACAGCATGTTTCATTAGCTTTTACAAACACGATATTACGTGAAAGGTTGGAGCAGCTTGTTATCACGGATTATTTAACAAAATTATATACACGTAATTATCTGGATGAACAAATGCAAAAATCAATAGAAAAAGATAAACAAGGTACATTTTTGCTAATTGATATTGATAATTTTAAAATTATCAATGATACGTTCGGCCACCAAGTCGGTGATCAAATTTTGATCCAGATTGCTAAGATTATCAAAAAAAATCTAAAGATGAATGAGGTCGGTGCACGTTGGGGCGGAGAAGAACTGGCTATTTATTTGCCAAATTGTTCTTTGGAAGAAGGCCTTTCTTTAGGAGAACAATTGGTTTTGGAGACATCCAATTCGATTGATCCCCCGGTTACAATTTCATGTGGTATTTCTCATTGGAACGAAAAAAATAAAGAAAGTCCTTTTTCGTTGTTTAAAAAAGCGGATGAGGCCCTTTATTTGGCGAAAAACCGAGGAAAAAACCGGGCGATTGCCAGTGTAAAATAGTGTAACTTCGGTGTGTTAGTGGTGAAGGAACACAGTAAATCTCCCACGTCCTTATGGCAAAACTTATGTAACCAACATCGTGCCCTCCCAAACCAATCGGATAACAGGCATTTGTCTTTCGTCTATACTTCCTTTTGAAAGCAAAAGATCATAATCCAAAGCTTCTAATTCGTCATCAAAAAACGGCCTCAACATATGAGAGGTCGTTTTTCGGTTTATACGTTTAGAAAGCAAATCTGTTCTCATCGGGGCGCTCGGCTACAGGACGTGGTTAGCCATGAGTTGCAACATAGCCGGCCAGTCTGCACATCGCAAATAGGCTCTCACGCTTCTTTTACTCTTATAAATGATTAACTAATGCGGCGACAAATTCTTCCAGTTTCTTCTTGTCTATTTCATCAAAACGATTTACTTCCGGACTATCAATATCCAAGACCCCGATTAGTTGATCGTTTTTTATCATTGGGATCACGATTTCTGATTGACTATTTGCATCACAGGCAATATGTCCGGGAAATTGGTTTACATCCGGAACAACCAAAGTTTCCCTCTTTTCCGCAGCCGTCCCGCACACTCCTTTACCAAACGGAATTCGCACACATGCCGGCAACCCTTGAAACGGTCCGAGTACGAGTTCATTTTTTTCTTCATCCCATAAGTAAAATCCAACCCAGTTAATCCGTTCTAAAAATTGATTTAATAACGCAGAAGCATTACTTAAGTTGGCAATCATATTATCTTCATCTTCAATTAAAGCTGTTAATTGTTTAACAACAAGATTAAATTGTTCTTCCTTTGGTCCCTTATATTTTTCGACAGCAAACATGGAAAATCACCTTATTTCTTCAATTTATTAATCATTTTAGCAAAGAAAGAAAGAACTTGTCGATAAATTTTTAAAGGAAGAAAGAGGTCATGGCTCGAATAATTTTTAATATATATGGCATTTAATTACTTTACAATAAAAGAAGGGATGTGTACATTTTGAACAATACATTAAAGACGAAAGAAAAAATTTTTAAAGCTGCCCTATCTGAATTTAATATTAAAGGATATAGTGGTACATCGATACGTGAAATTGCTACAGCCGCCAATATGAACGTGTCCACCATCTCTTATTATTTCCAAGGAAAGCACGGATTATTGAAATATGCCTTTATCTCCTTTTTTGAACCGTATATCAATATTATCGAAGACTCCCTATTAAAATTTGAGCGACAGCCTGTACTGGCTTGTTTAAAATATGTAATTAATCAATTGATGAATTATCAATATCAAAATTTTGAATTATCTCGTTTCGTTTGGCGCGAAGTTTCCATCGACTCACAAATTGTCAGGGAAACAATGACGACCTATTTTCGTAAAGAAAGATATTTACTACAATCCATTCTCGAAAAAGGGATGAAAAGTCAGGAATTGAAAAAAGTTCACGTTGGAGTAATCATCACCCAATTAAAGGGAATCATGATGATGCCGTTTTTAAATTCTATTTATACGTCGGAAGTTTGGAATATTTATTATCAAGAACAATATTATTTAGAAAAATATAAAGACCATATTATCCACTGGATTGATAATACCCTGGTTGAAACGGAAAATGTTTCATTAACGGGGAATGTTTGAAGCAAGAAGCGGATTGCCCCCGATTTGACGTCCTCATGAAGGTGTTTGTCCTTTCCCTTAACTGGGTAGTTTTTTCAAAAAAACGCAAAAAAAATTGAAAAATAACGTCAAAAATTGTCATTCTCATGGTATCATATAAGCAATAATAAGATTTTTCCATTCATTGACATAGATAGTATGGGTTTGACAGGGGGCATACGATGATATACATAATTGGAATCATTTTGATACTTATTGTCTTATATATAATCGGTTATTTTGTAAAAAGAAAGAACTTTACTTATATTGATCGATTAGAAGCATGGAAAATTGAATTAATGAACCGACCGGTACTAGACGAGGTCAGCAAAATTAAGAAGTTAAAAATGGCAGGGGAAACGGAAGAATATTTTGAACGCTGGCGGACTGCCTGGGATGAAATTGTAACAGAAGAATTACCAAATGTTGAAGAGATGCTATATGAGGCAGAAGACTTGGTTGAAAAATACCGTTTTTCCAAAGCCAAACAAGTTTATACAAAAATTGAAACTTCCTTAAAGGAAGCGGAAATGAAAATTGATGAAATGGTAGCAAATTTACATGATATCATAGGCAGTGAAGAAAAAAATCGAGAAGATATAATCGGTTTACAAGAACTATACAAGAAATTGAAAAAGGAATTACTTGCTCATCAATATGCGTATGGAAAAGCGAGTAAAAATTTAGAACAGCAAATCGTATCCGCTACCGAAAAAATGGATCAATTTGGTTTGGAAACGGAAAATGGAAATTACTTAACTGCACGGGAAATAATCATGGAGTTGAAGAAAGAACTTGAATCGCTAAATGTAAAAATGGAATCCATACCACTTTTATTGAATGAATGTCTCCATGTAATACCGGAGCAATTGAAGGAAATAAAAAACGGAATAAATGAGATGGTGGAAGAGGGATATCATCTTGAACATCTTGGGCTTTCTGCAGTCATTAAAAAACTGGAAGATACGCTCCAATCGTATACTCGTTCGATTGAAACGGCTGAAATTGACGGGATTGAAGATGGTTTAAAAGAAATAAAAGGGCAAATTGAAGTGATATACGATTTATTAGAGGGAGAAGTTACGGCGAAAAAATATGTTTTATCGAATCAATCACAAATTACCGAGTCTTTGGCGAATATTACCGCTAAAAACGAATCCCTTAAAAATGAAGTTGAACAAGTAAAAGAGACCTATCACATGTCTGAAGCCGAACTGGAAATCTTAAGTGAACTTGAAGAAAAGACAGCAACAATGAAAAAAATGGCTGAACTCATGTTAACAAATGAAAATTTATCATCGGCCGCCTATTCCGTATTAAGAGACAAGGTTGAAGAAATTTTTGCAAACATGAAAGAGGTAGAGGATAAACAACAATCCCTGTTAGAAATACTGCAAGCTCTTCGTAAAGACGAAATGGAAGCCAGGGAAAAAATTAAAAATTTGAGGAAATTGTTTCAAGATACTGCAAGATTGTTGGAACGGAGTAATCTTCCCGGGGTTCCACAAGACATAGAAACAAAATTATTAGACGCACAGGAGGTCATCCAAGATTGCTTCAATAGTTTAGATGAAAAACCATTAAGAATGCAGTTTGTCCAGACTTCTTTACAAAAAGCGGAGTCGATTGTTAATGACATTCATAACCAAGTAGTGGAAATGGTTGAAAACGTCTATTTTATTGAGAAAATTATTCAATACGGAAACAGATACCGGAGAAAATATCCGGCTGTTCATAAGCGATTAACTGTTGCAGAAGAAGCATTTAGGCGTTATGATTATAGTAGTGCGTTTGAAGAAGCAGCTGCCGCAGTTGAAGAGGCTGAACCCGGTGCATTAAAGAAAATTGAAGAGTTAATCAACGAAGAATATCAGCAAGATGTGCATTGAATAATCTTCAATATTTTTCTACCATCGAATGAAATAAAGTTATTCTATTGTGTTTTCGTGTATTGATAAATGAAAGGAGTCACGTCCATGTGATTTCCTTTTTTTATACGTTAAAAACTGGAAAAGGCCGAAATTTTACGAAATGACCAAAAAATCAGTAGAGATAAAGAAACCCCCACTGCTTGAAGTGCATTTTATTTGGCTTTCTGTATTTTAAGTTCGGATAAAAGACAAAATATAAGGAGGGTAGATCATTCATGATTTACTTTGATAATAGTGCGACAACGAAACCGAAAAAAGAGGTTTTAGATACATTTTATAAAGTAGCAGAAAATTATTTTGGTAATCCGTCTTCTGTTCACCATCTAGGTCTACAAGCAGAGAATTTGTTAAGTCAGGCACGAAATCAAATCGCAACATTGCTTAAGACCGATGAACAGGAAATTATTTTCACTTCCGGGGGTACAGAAGGAAATAATTTTATAATCAAAGGCGTTGCAGAGAAATACCGTAATAGGGGTCATCATATGATTACGACGATGATTGAGCATCCCTCTGTATTAAATACTTGTATTCAATTGGAAAATAGCGGCTTTGATGTCACCTATTTACCTGTGGATGAAACAGGGCGAGTTCGAGTAGAAGATGTAAAAAAGGCTCTTCGTAAAGATACAATTCTCGTCTCCATTATGCATGTTAATAATGAAATTGGCTCCGTTCAACCGATCGAAAAAATTGGAGAATTGTTGAAAAACCATCCGAAAACATTATTTCACGTCGACCATGTTCAAGGCGTAACGAAAGTACCTCTCGACTTCCATGAAAGCAATGTTGATTTTGCATCCATTTCCAGCCATAAATTTCATGGGTTAAAAGGAACCGGGGCAATTTATATCCGAAAAGGCTTAAAACTTGCACCATTGCTTGCCGGTGGGGGACAAGAAAGAGGTTTCCGAAGTGGCACAGAAAATCTCGCGGGTATCGTTGCAATGGCAAAAGCTTTGCGACTCGGCATGTTGGATTATGAAGCAAAAATTGATACAATGATGGGTGTTCGGGACTTTTTAATAAACGAATTGCAATTAATTGAAGGGGTGAAAATGAATACCCCTAAACAAAATACGGCTCCCCATATTATTAATTTTTCTGTTCAAGGATTTAAAGCGGAAGTACTCGTACACGAATTAGAACAACATGGGTTATATGTTTCCACAACAAGTGCCTGTTCATCCAGAACGAATGAACCAAGTCGAACGATTCTTGCCATGGGCTTAGGTGAAGAACGGGCGACGACATCAATCCGTATAAGTCTATCATTTGACAATACAAAGGAAGAGGCAAAACAAGCAGTAGCTATAATCAAACAAAGTATTAAGAATTTAAAACCGATAATGAGGGGATAACATGATATATGATCAAATATTAGTACGCTACGGTGAAATATCTACGAAAGGGAGAAACCGTGGTCTTTTTGTAGATAAATTGAGAGAAAATGTCCAATATGTCCTCCGCGATTTTCCTAGGATTAAAATAAAAGCAAATCGCGACCGGATGTATATTATTTTGAACGGTGAAAAACTTGATGAAGTAAGTACAAGGTTAAAAAATGTTTTTGGCATTCAATCGTTCAGTCCTGTCGTCCGTGTAAACAAAGATATGGAATTGATCAAAGAAAGTTCATTGAAATTATTTCAAAAACTTCATGCGCAAGGAAAAACTTTTAAAGTTCAAGCCAGAAGAGCAGATAAGGAATTCCCATACCACTCTGACGAAATGAATAATTTGTTAGGGGGCCATCTTTTACAAAATATAGAGGGCTTGACAGTCGATGTGCATCATCCGGATTTGGAATTGAAGGTTGAAGTGCGGAAAGATGCGGTATATTTAACTTGTGAAGTGATTAAAGGTGCAGGTGGTCTTCCGGTCGGTTCAAGTGGAAAAGCCATGCTTATGTTATCAGGTGGTATTGACAGTCCTGTTGCCGGCTACATGGCAATGAGGCGTGGACTGTTACTGGAAGGTGTTCATTTTTATAGCCCACCATTTACAAGTGAACGGTCGAAACAAAAAGTGATTGATCTAGGTAAAAAATTAGCCGGGGTGAACGGGCAGTTTATCTTGCACATTGTACCTTTTACCGAAATTCAGCAATTAATATACGAAAAAGTACATGAAAATTATGCGATGACGATTATGAGAAGAATGATGCTCCGGATTACTGATGAAATTCGGGAAAGACAAGAAGGATTGGCGATTGTAACAGGGGAAAGTTTAGGCCAGGTAGCCAGTCAGACCTTAGATAGTATGTTTACGATTAATGAAGTAACAAATACGCCAATTATTCGCCCGTTAATTTCAATGGATAAAACAGATATTATTAAAATTGCAGAAGATATTGATACATTGGAAATATCCAATCGACCGTATGAAGATTGTTGTACGATTTTTACCCCGGCACAACCAAAAACAAAACCAAAACGGGATAAAGCCAATCAATATGAAACCCATTTTAATTTCGAGCCATTGCTTCAAAAGGCTGTAAATCATATAGAAACGATCAAATTGTCTAGCCAAGAAGAAAATCAACAAAATGTTTTTGCTGATTTGTTTTAACGTTTAACCGGGTGAGGCTAGGCAAATTATTGGTTGCTGTCAACTTTCAAGTGAAATGAACCATCCTACATGTGTAAGTTTGGCAAAATGATGATTGGCTGCTAACATTTACCTTTTTATGCTATGAATGAATCCTCCTGTTTCGACACACTATAATAGCACAAGGAGGTGAAACACAATGGCAAACAACAATAACAGTAACCAACTTCTTGTTCCTGGAGTAGAACAAGCTTTAGAACAAATGAAATACGAAATTGCTCAAGAGTTTGGTGTAAACTTAGGTGCTGAAACAACTTCTCGTGCTAATGGTTCCGTTGGAGGAGAAATCACAAAACGCCTTGTTTCAATGGCACAACAACAAATGAGTGGTCGATTTTCTTAAATACAACATGATATATTTGGCTTAAGGGCGGAGTATAAAATCTCCGTCCTTTTATTGTTAATAGAATAATGAGTACATATAAATATGCAGATGAATGTTTTCCAAGCAGTGTTATAGGTCGACTGCTCGGGTCCGGTGCCAGGATGGACAGTTGCCTGCGCTTTTCTTATAAAATTTTACCTTAACACTGTAAATATTTTCTACAATTATAAAAAAATTCGTGTATAATGATAGTTCGGGAAGTTTTTATGAAAAGGGAAGATTCAATTTGTATTGGGAGGTTTTATAGTGAATGGTAAACGCTGGGCTGCATTGGGGATTGCGGCCGTCATTTTAATCTTTTCAACAGGTGTATCCATTGTTCAATCCGTTGTTTCCAGTGAACGAGAACAAGCATTATCAAAATTAATTTTTCCTGAAACGGAATACACCGAAGAAGTAATTGAAGAAGGAAACCCGATGAAAAAAATAGTTGTTTTGAACGTAGAAGGAGTTATTCAAGATACGGGTGAAGCAGGTTCTCTAGTGGACACTGGAACTTACAATCATCAATCATTTATGGAAAAACTGGAAGCGATTGAAGAAGACAGCACGGTTAGAGGCATTGTCTTACGTGTTAATTCCCCAGGTGGTGGGGTTGTTGAAAGTGCAGAAATCTATGATAAATTAGTTGAAATAACACAAAAACGAAAGAAACCGGTGTATGTTTCAATGGGTTCAATGGCCGCTTCCGGGGGTTATTACATATCCGCACCTGCCACAAAAATATTTGCCAGTAAAGACACGATGACAGGTTCAATTGGTGTTATTATGGAAAGTTATAACGTGACCGAACTTGCAAATAAACTAGGTATTGATTCAGTGACAATAAAAAGCGGTCCATATAAAGATATAATGAGTTCTACTAGAGAAATGACCGATGAAGAGCGGGCGATTTTACAAAAAATGATAGACAATGCTTACGGTGATTTTGTTAAGGTAATTGCTAACGGGCGCGGAATGCCTGAAGAACAGGTGAGACAAATTGCAGATGGACGGATTTATGATGGACGACAAGCCAAGGAAATTAATTTGATTGATGAATTTGGTTATTTAGATGATACCATTGCTGCAATGAAAAAGGAACAAAAGCTAAATGATGCACAAGTGGTTCGCTATGTCGATGATTACTGGGGATTAGGCTCATTCCTCGGTATGAATGTTGGCAAGTGGTTTGGAAAAGATGCTGAGACGGCTTCCCTTATCCAGTTATTGTCCCATCGAAATTCACCGCGATTAATGTATCTTTATTCGGAATAGGGGGTAACTTCATGAATAATGGCGATGATCGGTTAGAAGAAAATGAAATAGTTACCGGAACCAATGAAGAGAGCAAGAACGAGGAACTACTTGATACGAATAATCAAGATTTTGTGGATGATTCGGATGGCATCAAAATGAACAGCACCAAATTAGTTAATGATAATGAAGAATCAGCTGATTTGTATGCCTATGCCGGATTTTGGATGAGGTTTTGGGCGTATTTGGTCGATCTTATTGTTATTGCAGGATTGAGACAATTAATCGTAAGCCCCATTCTTGGTTTTCTAGATCAGGAATCTGCTGATGGAATCTTTTCTTTACCAAATATTTTATCGGCCGTCGTATTTTATTTATACTTTGTTTTGCTGACTAAATATTTTGGTCAAACATTAGGGAAAATGATTTTTGGAATAAAAGTTATCCCTTTAAAGGAAAAACGATTGTCATGGCAAACGGTCCTATTTCGGGAGTGGATCGGCAGGTACATATCAGCAAGTATTTTTATTCTATATGCATTAGTAGCTTTTTTACCGAAAAAACAAGGATTGCATGATTATTTTGCAGATACAACCGTGATCCATGAAAATTACGTAAGAAAAAATATAACAAGAAAAAATGCAGCTGTTTCTTAATAATTTTGGCGCTGGCCAGGGTTTCCCTTGGCCTTTTTTATACGGTAATTAGTCAGGCGAAGATGAAATGTGACATTTCAAGACCCATTAAGCGAAAGACCATAAAATGTTTCCAGCTTCCCCTATCCCACCAAGTTCATCGATTTGTTTGACCATTCAAGTTATTTCCATACATGCGTTTATTTTCCGTTTAGTCTGACGATACTAATAGGCTGAAGGGTTGTGTGGAATGTGATTATACTAAAAATTATTGGAATCATGATTGTCATACTTATGTTCTTACTTATGATTCTCATTTTTACCAAACTAAAAGTTGATTGCACATATAAATTTGAGCCTAAAGAACAGTGGGCAACAATTCAGATTAAAGCATTGTTTGGTCTTTTCCGATACAGAATCAAAATTCCTTCTGAAAAAATAAACCGGCAAAAACAAGCGGATCATGGGGATAAAGGAATGAATGGAATGGTTCAAGAGACCGATAATGAAGACGGATTATCATCACTGGCGCCGATTAAACAACTTCTTCCCCATTTACAAGAACTGTACAAAATTTTGAAATCGTTTTTAAAAAAGTTACAAATTATTCAGTTTGAATGGAAATCAGCTATCGGTACAGGGGATGCCGCTTCGTCTGCCATCGCTTGCGGGGCGGGGTGGGCATTAAAAGGTAATGTAATCGGTGTAATCAGCCACTATTTTACGTTAAAAGTGTACCCGGACATGCAAATCACTCCCGTATTTAATCATATTGCTTCTCAAACATATTTAAGATGTATGATTCAGATAAGGATAGGGCATGCTATTTTAGCAGGAATGAAATTATTTAAATATTGGCGGCAGGTTTCAGAAGCTTATGCCGATTATAAGACTATGCAAACTGAATCAAAAAGAGAGGATCAATCAATATAATCAGGAGGGATTAAAATGTCTGATCATCCAATTAAGGGTCTAATGACAACGGCGATGGAAAATTTAAAAGATATGATTGATGTAAATACAATCATAGGTGACCCGGTTGAAACTCCGGATGGCAGTGTAATTTTAACTGTTTCAAAAGTTGGTTTTGGATTTGCAGCTGGCGGCTCACAGTTTTCCGTTGACGGGTCAAGCAAAGAAAATGAGCTTCCATTTGGCGGCGGTAGTGGTGGCGGTGTGTCAATAACCCCAATAGCATTTTTAATTGTTAACAGTCAGGGAGTAAAAATGTTACATATTGATGAAAGTACTCATCTTGTTGAAAAAATCTTAGATCTTGCTCCTAGTGCAGTTGAAAAAGTTCAACAAATGTTGTCAAAAAATCAAACAAAACAAGATGGAAACCAAAAAAGTGACCAGCAATCGAATAATTCCGGAAATTCATCACAATAAGCGGATTTCATTATTTAAAAATTGTTGCTCGTTTTTGAAACAAAGAGACGATCAGAATTGGGCAATGGCAAATCGCCAAATCTGACTTCTGATATGAAGATTTCAAGTTTTTTAGCGAAAATTGCGGTAAAAATAAGCAGAGGTTGCTCCGATTGACTGGGCACCCTCTTTTTCATGAAGGATTAACAGATACCCTAAAAGCAGGTGTGAATTTGGAAGGGAACCTCCTAAAATCTGCTCAAACTACTCGGTTATATTCCAAATTACTGTTAATACGATGGTAATAATTTGAAAGAAGAATTGAATTTGTTTATGATAAATATTGAAGGATTTTTTAAAATTGGAGGTTGGAAAAAATGACATCAGTTACATTTAAAGGTAGCCCGGTCACTTTAGTAGGAAATGAAGTAAAGGTGGGGAACACGGCTCCAAATTTTACCGTATTGGCCAATGATTTATCTGAAGTGACTTTAAACGATAGTGAAGGACATGTTCGATTAATTAGTGTAGTTCCGTCGATTGATACAGGTGTATGTGATGCACAGACTCGTCGTTTTAATGAAGAAGCGGCCAGCCTTCCGGGGGTTAAAATTTTGACAATCAGCTGTGATTTACCGTTTGCACAAGCACGTTGGTGTGCTGCAGCAGGTATTGAAAATGTACAAGTGCTGTCCGACCATCGCGATCTTTCCTTTGGTGAAGCGTTCGGGGTTGTTATGAAAGAGTTAAGATTATTAGCTCGCTCCATTTTTGTTGTTGATTCAACAGGAAAGATTACATATAAAGAAATTGTTAATGAAGTTACGAACCATCCAAATTATACAGCAGCAATTGAAGCAGCGAAACAAGCCAAATAGGAGTTGTTTCTTGTTTATTGTACGATCCAAGTGAACTATAGAAAAAATCCGGTACATGACCACCAGTGTTAAGCATATACCATATAAAAACGAGTAATCCCGATCTTAATCGGGGTTTCATTTATTAAAGGCTTTTTTTAAAGAGAAAGTTTCCCGCTTTTATTAAATGAGGTGAATCGAATATTTCATTGATTAAAGGCTTTTTAAAGAGAATTAGTGGCCATTTTATCTACTTATATCGAGTAGTGTTTTTCGATGAACAGTGGTCATACTCATCCTAATACTCGCCCACCAGCGAGTTTTCTTTATGCAAAAATTCCTTTGTTATTTTATGCCAAATTTATTAAAATAAATTGGAATATGTAAATGGAAGTAAGGAGGCTTCAAATTTGACACAAACACCTGTAGAAGTATTATTTCAAACATTCAATGAAACCACCCGGCTGCTTGTCAATGAGTTGGAATGTACCTATCTTGAGGCATTGGCGGAGACGGGTGAGAATATATTTCAAGATGATATAAGGCAAGAGAACATTAGTGAAATGACGAAGAAACGGTTAGAGAAGTATTATCGTGATTTAGTAAAAATGAACTATTCGGCCGAAGATATTCGCAAAGCGTTCCAATTAGCTTGTTTAAAAGGGATGCGGGAAAATGTCCAACCTAACCACCAAATGACTCCGGATTCAATCGGAATTTTCCTCAGCTATTTAATTAACAAATTCATTGGTGCGAAAAAAACATTTACACTGCTTGATCCGGCGATCGGTACCGGAAATCTTGTAACAACCATTATGAATTATTTGCCTAACCATACAATCGATGCTTATGGTGTGGATGTCGATGATGTATTAATCAGACTTGCTTATGTCAGTGCAAATTTACAAGAACATCCGTTGCAACTGGATTGTCAGGATAGCCTTGAACCGTTGTTTATTGACCCGGTGGACGTCGTTGTTTGTGATTTACCGGTTGGATATTATCCAAATGATATAAGGGCTGCAGAATATGAATTAAAGGCTGACTCCGGTCACTCCTATGCCCACCATCTTTTTATTGAAAAAAGCTGTCTGCATACGGTTGACGGCGGTTATTTATTTTTTGTTATTCCAAATGGGTTATTTGAAAGTCCGGAGGCAATGAAACTCCACATATATATGAAAAAGCATATGCATATTCAAGCTTTGTTGCAGTTGCCGGAATCAATGTTCAAAAACAAACAGGCCGCAAAAAGTATTTTAGTTTTACAAAAACAAAAGGAAGGAGTAAAACCCCCGAAAGAGGTTTTGCTGGTTAATCTGCCTTCCCTAAGTAACAAATTTCAAATGGAAACAATTATGGCGAAAATCGACATTTGGTTTCGAGAAAATAAAGCTCGTTAAATGCGTGTTACAAGAAAGCACATGGCGCCATGAGTTAGATAATCGCTCATCTGGTTAAAAAAACGCTTGGAGGTTCCAAGCGTTTTTTTACAGTAATTATAGATTTTTCTTAGCGATTCAGAATTCATTCAATACTAGTTTTTGTTAAAAATATCACAATTAAATTACTTTGTGAATATCTAGGTAAAAAATACCCAAAATGATTGAATAATTATTTTTATCGTGGTTAAATGAAGGATGGTATCATTTGTATATTCATTCACACTTAAATCTTTCTTCAAGAAACGCACATAATAATGATATAATGATTTTATAATGAGGAGCGAAAAGCATGTCAAAAATTTTAGCAATTAATGCCGGGAGTTCATCTCTTAAATTTCAATTAATTGAAATGCCTGAGGAAGAAGTAATTACCAAAGGACTTGTTGAACGAATCGGTTTGAATGATGGAGTTTTTACTATTTCGGTAAACGGGGAAAAAGTAAAATTAGTACAAGATATTCCGGATCATGATGTAGCCGTACAAATTCTTTTAGATCAATTAATTTCGACAGGTATCATTAATTCCTTTGATGAAATTGATGGAGTTGGTCATAGAGTTGTTCACGGTGGCGAAGTCTTTGATGATTCTGTCCTGATTACGGATGAAGTTTTAAAACAAATTGAAGATTTATCAGACTTGGCGCCATTGCATAATCCGGCAAACGTAACCGGAATTAAGGCATTCCGTCACATTTTGCCGAATGTTCCGGCAGTAGCTGTATTTGACACAGCATTCCACCAAACAATGCCAAAAAGCTCATATTTATATAGTCTTCCGTATGAATACTATGAAAAATATGGTATTCGTAAATACGGTTTCCATGGTACAAGTCATAAGTATGTAACCTTGAAAGCTGCAGAAATGTTAGGGAAGCCGATTGAAGAATTACGCCTGATTTCCTGTCATTTAGGAAATGGAGCAAGTATTGCAGCTGTACATGGCGGTAAATCCATCGATACATCCATGGGATTTACACCACTTGAAGGGATTACAATGGGTACACGTTCAGGAAGTATTGACCCGGCACTTATTCCATTTATTATGAAAAAAACCGGTCAATCTGCAGAAGAAGTTATTAATGTGTTAAACAAGAAAAGCGGTTTGTTAGGCATTACCGGCTTTTCCAGCGACTTACGTGATATTGAAGAAGCTGCAAATGTAGGTAATGAACGTGCGGAACTTGCCTTAACTATTTTTGCCAACCATATTCATAAATATATTGGTTCCTACGTTGCACGAATGAACGGTGTGGATGCCATAATCTTCACTGCAGGTATTGGTGAAAATAGTGCGGCTGTACGTGAACGTGTCTTACGTGGTCTTGAATTTATGGGAGTATATTGGGATAAAGATTTGAATCGAGAAGGTGGAGGAGAAAGATTTATCAGCTATCCATTTTCACCAGTAAAAGTTTTAGTCATCCCAACTAACGAAGAAGTCATGATTGCACGTGACGTTATACGATTGGCAAAGAAATTAAATAATTTGAGCAAATAAAGTAATTGACCTTCTACTCGACTTTTACAGGGTAGAAGGTCATTTTAATATAAAAAACAAAAATTTACCTTTATCACAGATATAAAAATCACAAAAAACAATGCAAAGAAGCTGATGAACGCTGGCAGAAGCCGCTGGAGAATAGAGAATGAGGGGTTTAACAGACAAAAAAACCTGCGCTACCACATTGAACACGCAAGCAGCCAAGATTACAATGCTATGAAAAATCACTACCTATTAACCCAAATTACAGAGATTATCATGGTGTTACATGAGCATGGGTCAAATATTGAGAAGCATGAAGAAAACGATAAAAGAAATATCCTCGCGATTGTTAGAAGCCTTTCGCGGGCAAACACTAACAGACGAGGATATCGCACAACTGGGAAAACCTATGCAAATTAGGTTTACCTCGCGACTTAATTGTACCAAAGGATGTGATGTTTGGCAAAGAAAAAAAGTTATCCACAACAAAAAATAAGCAAAAATAAGTTATCCACATTTTTTGAAAAAAATAAGCAAAATTGGTTCTTTTTGACCCTTTTTGTAAATAAATTTAACTGGAAAATTTTACCAACTGTGGATAAGTCGTAATTGCATAATACTACCGAAAATTGATAAATTTACTCCTCATAGCTGTAGCCTTTTTCCATTAATAGTATTTGCCATTGGGCTTATGATATAATAGGCAAAAACCTTTCATTTGGAGGTGGCAATCGCATGGGGTTATCTGATTATGAGTTGAAATTGTATCGTGAATTGCAGAATTGGGAAGAAGCGTTTTTTGTGGAAGAAACCAATGATTTTGAGCGGATGTATGATTATTGGTTGGAAGAGTCGATAGAATTGATACCTGATGAGCTCCGAGAAAGATTTTTCAATAATTTAGATCAATGGTTGTTTTATGTGCAAAATGCGATCCAACAGTCGCAAAATGTAAATGAAAAAATAGAACTTATATTGACACAAGCCCAAATACATAACAATCAAATTCAAACCGTCGCCGATTTAAAATTATTACCAATTGAACAGTTGAATCATTTTGCCAATCAACAAATTTCCAATCATCAACTGCTTTCGCTTTTTCAAGGAGGGATGTCCGGATCCGGCCATACCTTATTACTAGGGGCAGATTTGCCGTTAATGTTAACCATTAATTTACGTGCCGTACAGTTAATTGGCTCGACTTATGGTTACGATATGAGATATCCGTTTGAAATGATGATTGCTTTAAAAGTTTTTTATTGTGCAACATTACCAAAGAGATTTCAAAAAATGTTCTGGCAGGAATTAATGGAAGAGGTGACTAATGCAAGTATTCCGTTTTTATATGAAGGAAATGAAAAAATTACAGACGCTTCCTGGCTGACACGACCATTGTCGCAAATATTGAAGGGATGGTTTATCTACCTTTTTAATAAAAAGAAAGAAACGAGTAATTCGCTGTTCAGTATTGTATTCAGTGCCGGTATCAACTATGCGATTACAAAAAAAGTGGTGTCATTTGCAAAAAGGTTTTATCAATATCGATTATTGCAAGAGAAACTAGATAATCATTAACAAACCAATTATTTTTTTCAAAATCTTTCATTAAGTTGTATCGGATTAGCCAAGACCTTATCCAGTGAAATATTTTTCATAAACCCTTTTTGAGTGTTACCAGATAGATTTTGACCAATCTGAACTACTAGATATTGGATGGTTTCGGAGATCTCGGGAAATCAGATCGTTAAAGGGTTCCGACCACTTACCCAAACAGTTGGTCAGAACCCTTTTTTGCTAGTATTTTTTCAGCCCATAAATGCACAAGACGCATAAATCGAAAAAAAGCGAATGTTTTTCAGCCAATAATAAGTCCCATTTGCTTAATAGCTTTCCAATCTTTAAATTTGGAAACCCTTAATAATAATAAAATCTTTTTAAGCTATTGTTTATTTGTTCTCACAACGAGGACATCACATTTTGCATGACGGACGATATATTCAGAAACGCTTCCGATTAGAAAACGTTCGACTGCATTTAGTCCTGTCGCACCACACAAAATTAAATCCGCTTCATATTTTTGCGCAATATCTTTAGAAATTTTCACTTTAGGCGAACCGTATTCGATAATAATACTAACATTTTCAATTCCGGCATTGATCGCCTCTTCTTTATAGGTTTCCAATAATTCTTGCGCATATGAATCAGCTCGCTCTACAATCGATTGATCGTATGCATTAATTGTCGCAAAGGTGCGTAAATCGATAACATGGACGAGAAGCAAGGTACTATCGTTTTTTTTGGCAATTTTTATCGCTTCTTTAAACGCATACTCTGCCTCTTTTGAACCATCAATTGCAACAATAATTTTTTTATAATTTGACATAAAACCCCCTCCTTTACCTATTATTATACTATTAATGAGAGAATTTGAAAGCAAAAATTTTACAATTATATGAAAAAAGAAAACGATTCCTTGGTTTTGGGATAAGGTAATATACGATAATATATGCCAATAAGGAGAAATGGGGAAGCCTACACTTCCCCATTTTAAAAAATTTCTATTTGCTCTGTTTACACGAACTGCAGATCTTTCGGATATTTTGTCAAGACTTCCACACCTGTTGCAGTAACGGCAACACTATCTTCAATCCGAACACCAACCCGATTTGGAATATAAATTCCGGGTTCAATTGTAAAAACCATCCCTTCAGCAAGGACAAGCGGATTTGTTTCGGTAACTGACGGAAATTCGTGGATGCTAATACCGAGACCGTGCCCTAAACGATGGGTAAAGTATTCACCATAACCGGCATCTTGAATAATTTTTCTAGCAGTTAAGTCAAGATTTGCACACGTCTTCCCCGGCTTTGTGGCTAAAACAGCAGCTTCCTGAGCTTTTCGGACCGTTTCATATATGCGAACCGCTTCATCATCAATCTCACCAAAAGCGACTGTCCTAGTAATATCTGAGCAATAACCTTCATAAATGACACCAAGGTCGAATAGAACAAGTTGCCCTTTTTGTACTTTTGTCAAATCGGGACTACCGTGCGGAGAGGCCGCTTTTGGACCGGAAAGGACGGTGGTTGCGAAAGACATTTGTTCGACACCTTTTTTCTTTAATTCATATTCGATCTCCGCTACAATGGCTAATTCACTAGCACCATCTTTAATTGCGTGTACACCGACGTCAATTGCGAAATCGGCAAGCTCACACGCTTTCCTCAATTTTTTAAGTTCTCCCGGATCTTTAACGGCTCGAAGCTCGTTTAACTTTTCTTCCGCTTGGATAAACAGTACAGATGGAAAAGCTTTTCGTAAAATTTCATATCTTTCTACATTCATATGGCTTTTTTCAATGGCAATCTTCGCAACTGAACCTGAAGCTCGTTTCTTCATTTCAGCAAAAACTTTTTCCCAAGGATCATCTGTATCTTTGTAACCGATAATCATTTGTTCAAAACCGGCTGCTTTTGCGGTTTCTTCCTCCATTTGCGGACAAACAAGGAATGGTTCAGCATGGGGGAAAAGGACGATGGCTAACAGACGTTCATGAGGGTCACTATAAAATTCACTAAAATAAAAGACGTTTTCCGTGGAAGTCAAAATGGCCGCATCGATCGTTTCTTGTTCGAGCCACTTGGCAAATCGTTCAATTCTTTTTTTCATTTCTTGTCACCTCGTATTAAAATAAAAATTGTTTGTGTGCCTACCAATATTTTGTTCATTTTATTATTATCCGTATCATTTGAATATGTATTGGTATCATTAGCAAAATCACTACAAGTTTAAGTTAGCACTTATGCAGTAAAAAGTAAATATAAGGAAAAATAGCAGGATTTCAACCGTCAGATATAGAAGTAATTTAATAACCCTCAATAATTGGAAAGGAGTATTTATAAATGAAAGTATCCTATCACGGTCATTCAGTTGTAAAAATAGTAACAGATGGAAAGGAAATTCTTATCGATCCCTTCATCACCGGAAATGGGAATACGGATCTAAAAGTTGAAAATGAAAGTCCGGATTTTATTTTATTAACCCATGGACACGGGGATCATGTAGGTGACACTGTTCAACTGGCAAAAAAGAAAGATGCTCTTGTTATAGCAATGGTAGAATTGGCAAATTATTTAAGCTGGCAAGGTGTAAAAACCCATGGAATGAATATCGGAGGTTCTTATGAATTTGAATTTGGAAAAGTGAAATTTACTCAAGCCTTCCATAGTACCGGTGTAGAAACGGGGGAACAAACGATTATTTATACAGGTATGCCGGCCGGTCTTCTTATAACCATTGAAGGAAAAACGATATATCATGCAGGGGACACATCTCTATTTTCCGATATGAAATTAATTGGAGAAAGACATCCGATCGATTTGGCCTTTTTACCGATTGGAGATAACTTTACAATGGGTCCGGAAGATGCGGCCTATGCAGCCAAATTGCTTCATGCAAAAACCGTTGTCCCGATTCATTACAATACCTTTCCGGTGATAAAACAAGATCCCGGTCGATTTATTAATTTGCTTGAAGACGGCAATGGAAAAGTGCTACAACCGGGAGAAACAATTGAACTTTAATTTATAAAAGTTGTTTTTCGTTTGCTGCTACGGTTACATTCTTAAGGCCGGAAGCAGACAAAAGCCCGTTAACGAACCATCCACCTTTTATAAAGACTACTTTTAATCAAAAAGTAACAATTTTATACAAACATGTCTTTATAAACGCTTAATCCCTACTTAATTGATTTAATGAGTAGGGATTTTTCCTTAAATTTTTATATAATTTTTTTGAAAAAATTGAAGGATTTTTTGTCTTTTTGTCGAATAAGATAAACATAAAATTCCCCAAAGATTTTCCTTCCTTCAACGTTTTTTTACTGTACTAAGCATCCTAATTTTTTTCAAAGTGACCGAAAATTCAGTCATATTCATTGAAGCCAAAATTTTGACTAATAAATAATGAAAGGAACGAGTTAAGTTACGTATTATTGAAATGCCGAAGTTTGTCAGGCAAGACAAGGAAAATCTGATTCATCCGAATGACCGAATGGCAAAATGGATACGCTTTTTAACAAATGAAGATGATGCGAGGTGGGAAGAGATGGCAAATCAAGACCCGATAATAGAAAATGCGGTAGATATGTTGCGCACAGTAAGTATGGACAGGGAAGCCCGGATGTTGGCGGAAGCCCGTGAAAAAGCATTAAAGGATATAAATTCCATTCGTGGGGAAGGCATAAGAGAAGGCATAGAAAAAGGCATAAAAGAAGGCAAACGGGAAATTGCAAAAAAGATGTTAATGGAAGGTGCAGATATTAACTTTATCGTTAAGATGACAGAGTTAACGGAATCTGAGGTTTTGGAATTAAAGGATGAGATGAATTGATATTTATGAAGGGAGTTCTGGACGAGTAAGTGGGTAGTAATGTCTATCCGTCAACTCGTCTTTTTTAACAGGATGTAACAGAAGATAGTGGGCTAGTTACAGAAAAAGGATTACTCACACATTTTTACAAAAACAATCAGCGACCATTAATTGGAAAAATTTCAATATATCCTGCACAAATCTTCCTCCTGTAGCTTAAGGGAAATCAAAAATGTAAAAGGAGGAAGATAAGTGTCCGTAAGTGCCCGATTAGTTCAACTAACCAT